>CAMWGS010000186.1 GCA_947173865.1 uncultured Ruminococcus sp. | reverse complement strand
GTAATGGGAAGTGTGACATCTGCTTCAAAAACGTCTCCGTCAATTATTATTTCAAAATTTCCTCCGCAGGCTTCGGTGAAACTCTTTGCAATTGAAAGACCGAGACCGTTTCCTTCGGTTGTACGTGATTCGTCGCCTCTTGTGAAACGTTCTGTAATTTCTTCGGGGGTGAATTTTATTTCGTATGACGAGATATTTTTCACTGTGATTATGGCGTTGCCGTTTTCTTTTTTAAGAGTGAGATAAATTCTTGTGTTTTCAAGTGAATATTTAATTGCATTGTCAATAATGTTCTGCAAAACCCTGTAAAGCTTTGTGCCGTCTGCGTAAACGGGAGCGGTTTCGGCTGAAACGGTCTTGCGTATTTCCATGCCTGATTCGTCTATTTTGTCGGACATATCGCACAGAACCTGCTCAATAAGAATTACAGCGTCAAGCATTTCAAAATTAATGTCAGTACGGCTTGTTGCTTTTGCGATATCGAAAACGTCGGCCACTATTTCATTAAGTCTTTCGGATTTCTGCTCAATAATCTTTACGTAATCTTTTGCAACGGGGGAGAGTTCCTCCACAGAAAGAAGATTGATATAACTGATAATTGAGGTAAGGGGAGTTTTGAGGTCGTGGGAAACGTTTGTGACAAGGTCTATCTTCATTCTTTCCGACTGTAAACGTTTGTCAACGGCTGTTTGAATACCGTCTGAAATGTTGTTAAGCTTTTCGGTCATAGTGTACGTCGGATAGTCCATATGCACTTCTTTTGCGGAATAGTCACCACCGTAAATATCATTTATGTGTTTTGACAGTTCCGTGACGGCGTTAATGTCTTTAAGACTGAAATATATATATACTGCGAATATAATAACCCATACTACAAATTCCGCACAGATTGATGCCGCAAACAGTGTTGAAAGAATGAATATTCCGAGTTTTACAAGAAATCTTCTTGCAAAGATTTTATTGTCAGCCATGTCTTTCTGGAATGATATGTCTTTTATTGTTTTGATTATCGGCTTTATTTTATTATTAATACGTTTCAGAATTTTTAAAACAAATTTCCAAAGACGGCTTACTAAAGTAGTTTTCCAGAAACTACGGCATTTCAGACGTTTTATCAGCGTATTGACACAAAGTACCATAAGTGCAAAAATTGCTGTCCATGCTGTTATCCATAGAGAAGATACGGCTAACTGATAATTTTCAACATATTGTTTGATGAAATTACAGAAATGTTCCAGAGCGTCTATACTTAAATAAATTCCCGCCGCTAAAAATACTCCTGCGGTTATAACGGCTTCTGCCCATATATTGTCGGTACGTGACATGACAAACTTTTTCTTTTTTGTATCGTAACCGCTTGTAACAATAAAGAAAAGCATTAAAATTACGGCAAGTGCAAGAAAAGGTATTGAAGCAAGCAGGAAACGTGTCATAACTTCTTCGGCTTGTCTTCTGTCTGCTTCAAGCTGTTTGTAAAGGGGGAGTAACTTTTCGGATGGAGTTACGCAGATTTTAAGCGGAACTTCAATTCCCTGCTGTGTGGTGTAGTTCTTCACTTCTACCCATTCATTATTATCCTTGTTATAGAGTATATATGAATTTTCACCGTATTTAAGCAGATTGTCAGGGATTTCGGGAATATTTGTTTTTATTTGTGGAACTGTAGCAACTTCTACTGCTATTTCCTGACCGTTGTTGTAGTCATAATATCCTTCATATGTTTCTTCATAGTATTCGTTGTAGTTTTCGTCATATTGGTATATATTTATGTTAATGTTGTTGGAATAAGTTTCGGGAATGGGTACGGGCGTTGACCCGTCTTTTTTGTAATAGATTTTAACGCCGTAGTCGTCAAGATAATAGTCAAGGTCTTTTGTATCATAGTCGAAAACAGCCGCTGCCATCATACCGTTTATGGTATGCGGAAAATCATAGTAAGTCATGCCGTAGTCGGTAGTATACCAGCGGAAACCGCCGTAATTGAAGTAACTAAGAATATAACTGTGTGAGAAAGTGCCGTTTACCTGAGTGGTGGAATACTGACCGGAATCATATATATCATCAAAACTTTTGTTATCGGTGGAAAGTGAGTTGTTTCCCCACGAAACATAGTAGTCATAATTTTCGTTGTCTTTTATGGTTATGTTACCTTTTTCGTCCATAAGTCCGAGTTCTCTGAGAGCTTTTTCGGTTGAAGCCTTTAACTCTTCCGAACCGACAAATTTTCCTTTTTCGTCAAGATTACGCAGATACATATTTCCGACTGCCCAGAGTTCAGAAAATAATTCTTCCATCTTTTCATTGTTTTCCGAATATCTTAATTCGTTGTAACTGCTGAATGTTTTTTCTAATTTAAAGAACTTGCCGAGACCACTTGTCGCACATATCGCAAATATTATACACGCACTGACAAACGCGATAATACGTGTGGACTTCTGTTTGAGAGCATCAATAACTTTCATAATTTACCTCCTGCTTTTTCGATTTTGTAGCCTATTCCCCATACAACTTTGAGATAGCGTGGGTCACTCGGGTTTATTTCTATTTTCTCACGGATATGTCTTATATGAACCATTACAGTATTTTCAACGGAATATGAATCTTCATTCCATACGTGCGAATATATTTCTTCCGCTGAAAATACTCTGCCTGCGTTTTCCATAAGCATCTCGGTTATTTTATATTCGGTTGCGGTAAGTTTTACGGGTTCACCGTCAACATAGAGTTGCTTTGCGTCTCTGTTTAGAGTAAGACCGCCTATCTTTATATTCGAGCCTAACCCTGTACTGTCCGCCGAGCCAAGACTTAAATAACGTCGTAAATTTGATTTTACTCTTGCAACGAGTTCCATAGGGTTATACGGTTTTGTAACATAATCGTCCGCACCCATTGAGAGACCTAAAATTTTGTCGCTTTCTTCCGACTTTGCCGAAAGAACAATAATCGGAATATTTTTTGTTGTACGTATTTTCATCATGGCGGACAGACCGTCAAGTTTCGGCATCATAACATCAATAAGAATAAGCTGTATATTGTTCTGCATAAGACTTTCAATGGCTTCAATACCGTTATATGCCTTGAAAATTCTGTATCCCTCCTTTTCAAGAAGTTTTGCAATTGCATTTACTATATAGTGGTCGTCATCGACAACGAGAATAGAAGCGTTTTCAAAAGAATTCATGTTAATTTTCCCTTTCTGTTCAATGTGACGTGTTCCGCAATTCTGTAAATTTTTCTCCTGCGTGAAATATGTTTGCACAAAATTAAGTATGTACTTATTCCGATACCTGAAACAGTCATAAGTATACCTGCCCTGCGATACGGTACGTTATAATTTAATGTTATAAAATGTTTTCCCTTTTTTATCGGAAATCCTATAAAAGCCGTATTTGTTCTGAAATAATCCGTTTTTACTCCGTCTACAAGAATCTCAAAGCCTTCGTCATACGGCACTGAAAGACTGAACCAGCCGTCTTTTGTAACATTAATATTTCCCTGAATTACATCACCGCCGTTTTTTTCCCTGTCAATTATAAAACAGTCCTTGTTGTTCATTGCATTTTCAAGTATTTCTGTATCAAGAGTACAGATATTAAAATCAGAAAGAATATAATTTCCTGCCGAAAAATTGAATTTAAGTTCTTCAATAGGACTGTCCGACGAAATAACATAGGTAAAGTTATAGTTCCTGTTATTGTACTTCCATTCAGGGTCAGAAAGAGTGTTCTTTATTCCGTTGATGCTTACGGATATATCGCTTCTTTCAGACTTTCTTCCTATACGGTTATCGGCGTGAAACTCTATAAATATTATTTTATCTTTTATGGGACTTTCGGGTTTTGCGGTAATGCTGAACGGTACTTCACTTTTTACTTCATAAACACTGTTTGTTTCTTTTATATAATCCGTATCACCGTAAATTGTAAAATCTGTATTGAGTTCCGAACAGTGAGAGGGGAGTATGGCAGACGAAGAACCCGACGGAATTATAATATTTTCAAGTATTGCTTCCGACTGCTGAGCAAGATTTAGTTTTTTCCAGTCGTTTTCACTCATGACATCTGAGCAGGCATAACCTACAGACAAAGCGTTTTTATTTTTTAATAAAAACCATTCACCCTCATTGTCCACAGTTGTTTCGCCCGTCATAGTCTGTGAACTTCTGCCGATACGGTAACGACAGCCCATAAGCGTATTGAAGATTATATTTTTCGGTTGTGTCTGTAAAGCGTTGTTTCGGTGGGAATTTTCACTGTTTTCAAAGCGGAAATTACGGTAATATGAATTGCTTACCGATGAATAAACATTTGTAGTATAGTAATTTTCTCCGTAAATACGGTTTACTGCCTGACCGTTTCCCGAACCGTCTGCGAATCTGTAGAAATCACTGTCAGAAGCAACAGCTTTGTCAACGAGTTTCTGAATATCTTCTGAATAAAGAACTTCTATTGAATGTTCTGAAACATAGCTGTCGTGAAAGTTTACTGTAAAACAGTTTATTAATGAAAGAACCGTTAAAGGAATCATAACAGCCTGTTTTTTGTGTGTTCTGACAAATATTATAATTGCGGTAATTGTTATAAGTGCGTCGGATG
>CAMWGS010000185.1 GCA_947173865.1 uncultured Ruminococcus sp. | reverse complement strand
TCCTTGTGGCTTTTTATTTATTATACCACAAAATCCTCTGAATGTCCACTCCCATCCATGATAATAAAATCCCCCTCATTTTTTCATCTGTGTGTTATTCTTGACAGTATATGTCAATTATGATATAATAAGACAAAATACACTTCATTATATTTTTTAGAAAGGAAAAAATAATGGATAACAGTATTAACACAGAAAAAATAATGTCTGAAATAAGACTTGAAATAAAAAAGAAGAATATAAGTACGGATATTCTTAGCTTTGAAGATATTCCGTATAAAAAGCCTGACGGGGTATTGTTTTCGGAAAATCCCGACAAAGCCGTTGACCATCTCCGTTCACATTCATATGTACAGCCATATCATCAGATATTCGGAAACCCTGTAAATGTCTTTTTAAAAAAATCTGTCAGAAAAATAATTAAATTCCACACAGAACCAATAGTATCGGAACAGAACAATTTCAACGCTTCCACCGTTACGGCAGTAGCTTCACTTAGAAATACTCAGAAACAGCTTATAAAACGTATTGAAAAGCTTGAAAAGGAAAACACCGAATTAAAAAGAAAACTTTACGGAGAAACAAAATGAGAGTTGTACAGCTTTTGCCTACAGTTTCTTACGGTGATGCAGTGAGTAATGACGCACTTGCACTTGACAGCATTATATTGAAAATGGGTCTTGAAACAGGAATATATGCTGAAATAACAGGAAAAAATCTCCCAAAAGGTAAGGTTAGGAAAGTCGGACAACTTAAAAACCTGAAAAAAGATGATATAATTATTTATCATATGTCAACGGGCAGTGAACTCAACTTCACCCTTGACAGATACAAGTGCCGTAAAATGATGATTTACCATAATATCACTCCGCCTGAATTTTTCTGTCCGTACAGTCATGAAGCCTTTTCCCTTACCAATTACGGATATGAAGGACTTGATTTTCTGCGTGACCGTGTTGAATACTGTCTTGCAGATTCCGCATACAACAAGTCAGAACTGCTGAAGCACAGCTATAAATGCCCTATTGATGTAAGACCTGTGCTTATACCTTTTAATGACTACAGACAGTCTCCTGATTCCGAAACAATAAGAAAATACAAGGACGGCAGAACAAATATTATTTTTGTCGGCAGAATTGCCCCGAACAAGAAACAGGAAAACATCATTAAATCTTTTTACTTCTATAAAAAAATAAATCCCGAATCAAGACTTATTCTTGTGGGGTCTTACACAGGTATGGAAAATTATCATGAACGTCTTGAAAATTACGTCAAAGCTCTCGGACTTAGTGATGTTATATTTACAGGTCATGTCAGATTCAGCGAAATTCTCGCATATTACCGCATTGCAGACATTTTTCTTTGCATGAGCGAACATGAGGGGTTTTGTGTACCTCTTACGGAAGCGATGTTTTTCAATATTCCTATAATTGCCCTTGACAAAGGTGCAGTTGCGGACACTCTCGGCGGAAGCGGTATTCTGCTCCCCGACAACGACTCCGTATTTGCTTCGGAAATGATTGAATATACAGTAAAAAATAACGATTTCCGCAGGCACATAATATCAGGACAGAAAAAAAGACTTGCTGATTTTTCATACGAAAAAACAGGCAGACTTTTCCGTTCACAACTGAAAAAATTTATAGACGGCAGGTAATTTATATGAAAAAAATCGGCTTTGTCACTTCATGGTACGGTGATGATATTTCAGGCGGTGCAGAAGCAATGCTCCGTGACCTTACTGAAAATCTTCACAAACAAAATATTCCCGTTGAAATTCTTACAACTTGTGTAAAGGATTTCAGGTCAGACTGGAATAAAAATTATTACCGTGAAGGAACTTCAATAAATAAAAACGGTATAAAAGTAAAACGTTTCAGGGTAAGGAAAAGAAATACGGACGCTTTCAATGAAGTAAACATCAAATTCATGAAAAATATTACGGTCACGCCAGAAGAAGAAAGAATTTTCCTGCGTGAAATGGTGAACAGTACCGCACTTTACCGCTATATGAAAGAAAATTCAGACAATTATTCACTTTTTGTATTTATTCCGTATATGTTCGGTACAACCTACTGGGGAATGAAACTTTTTCCCGAAAAATCAATACTTATTCCTTGTCTGCATGACGAACCGTACGCTTACATGAAACATTTCAGAAAATTGTTTCCGCAGTCTGTGGGAATGGTGTTCAATTCAGAACCAGAAAAAAATCTTGCTGAAAAAATCTATGATTTGCACAATACAAAAACGCTTACGGCAGGTATCGGCATGAATACGAATATTACGGCAGAACCGGAAAATTTCCGTAAAAAATACAGTATAAAAGAACCTTTCATATTGTATGCAGGTCGTAAGGACAAAGGAAAAAATATTGATAAACTGATTAAATATCATAACGAATATATCAGACGAAACAATAAAAATCTCCGTCTTGTACTTATAGGCGGAGGAGAAACCATAAAAGGCAGAAATATTATTGATTTGGGATATATTTCCCAGCAGGACAAATACAATGCAATGAGTGCCTGTGAATTTCTCTGTCAGCCGTCGATGAATGAGAGTTTTTCACTTGTTATAATGGAAAACTGGCTGTGTAAAAGACCTGTTCTTGTTCACGACGGTTGCGAAGTAACAAAAAATTTTGTTTCCGAATCAAACGGAGGACTTTATTTCGGTAATTATCCCGAATTTGAAGCCTGTACGGACTATTTGCTGAAAAACAGAAAAATTTGCGAAATTATGGGACTGAACGGCATAGAATACGTAAAATCACATTTCACACATGAGATTGTCACTCGGAAATATATGGAATTTTTTAAAGAAATATCAAATAAAAATTAAGGAGCATTCTTTTTATGAACGTTAAAGAATCACTTCTCGAAACTCTTGCAGAATCAAACGGCGAATACATTTCAGGTGCATTACTTGCCGAAAAGCTCGGAGTAAGCAGAAATGCAGTATGGAAAGCTGTTAAATCTCTTGAAACAGAGGGTTATTCAATAGAAGCTGTGACTTCACGTGGTTACAGACTTACCGCAGAAAACAACCATCTTTCAGACAAACTTATAAATGCATTTCTGAAAACCGAAAAACTCGGACAAAAAATAATCGTACTTGATGAAACCGATTCCACAAATAATACCGCAAAAGAACTTGCCTCGTTGGGTGAAAAACATGGTACAGTCATTGTCGCCGATATGCAGACAAGCGGTAAAGGTCGTCTTGGCAGAAATTTCGTATCACCGAAAGGCAAGGGACTTTATATGAGTGTAATAATACGTCCTGATTTCAGTATAGAAACGGCGTCATTAATAACATCAATGACAGCTTGTGCCACAGCGTGTGCAGTAGAAAAACTCTGCGGACATGACGTAAAAATAAAATGGGTAAACGACCTCTATATGAACGGCAGAAAAATATGCGGAATACTTACAGAAGCGTCATTCGGTCTTGAAATGAAATCCCTTGACTATGCGGTTATCGGCATAGGAATAAACGTGAGAAGTGCTGAGGGAAGTTTCAGCAGGGATTTAAGGGCTTCGGCAACGTCAGTTGAGGACGAAACAGGTCTTAAAATAGACAGAAACAGACTTTGTGCGGAAGTTATAAACAATCTTGAAGATTATCTTGCCGAAACCGAAAACCGCAACTATATACGTGAGTACAGACACAGGGAACTTCTTACGGGAAATACCATAACAGCCAATGTAAACGGCAGTACAATAATAGCTTTTGCAGAGGGAATTGACGACAATGCAAATCTTATTGTAAAGTTACCCGACGGAACTATAAAACATCTTAATTCGGGAGAAGCTAACCTCTGTCGTGTGATAGAATAAAAAAATTTTTATATTCGCAAAAAAGGACGGTTTTCCCGTCCTTTTTTGGTTATAATATAAACAGTGGCTATTTATATGAAAAATAATTCCTTACCGCTGTTGCTACAGAAAGAACAGACGGAACAATTACAGGCATTATCCTTGCCTTATACATATCACTTATCGGCGTTAAAGTAAAATTATCAGTCCAGCCGTTGTGGTCGGCATGGTTTACAAGACGATAGAGCATAATCATGCACAAGATAAAACCCGTTAAGGACAGTATAACCGAAATAATATTCTGAATCTTTTTACGGAAAAGACTCAGAAGCGTCCCCGAAACCATAAGTATTCCCGATATAATAAAGAAAACTCCTGTCTGCATAATATAATGCCCATAGCTTTCACAATTAAAAACAAGTCCTGCCCCAGTCATTACAACCATAAAAAACGACCATACCAAAGCAGATACAATAAGCAGTATTTTTAAAATGACTGCAATATATTTTTTTGATTTTTCTGACATTTTTGGAAACTCCTTGTAAATATGCAGGGATTAGCATTAAAATCTGCGGATAATTCTCATTTATAAATCCACAGGTCTGACATATAATAACTCTGTTCTCAGTCCGAGAATAAAAGAAAGGAAAAACAGAATGCGACTCAAAAGAAAAATCATTCAAAGTACTGCGGTTTTATTATCTGTGGGTATGCTGGGTTTATTCGGAACTGCCGAATATTATTCGGTTCACCTTCCGTCGTCACTCACCAAAGAAACGGGCAGTGAAATAAAG
>CAMWGS010000184.1 GCA_947173865.1 uncultured Ruminococcus sp. | reverse complement strand
TTATAACGCATACCTTCTTTTGCTTCGAGACAGACGATTTCAAAGAATCTGCCGTCCTCAACTCTGTTCATGGGAATATCTTCCCATTCTCTGAAATCTCCCACGAGGGAAACTTTTGAAGCATTCGGGGCGTAGGTTCTGAAAACATAGCCCTTTTTGGAGTAATGCACACCGAGGTATTCGTAGGCATTGAATATCTCTCCTTTGTAAAATCCGTAAATATCCATTAAAAATCTCTCCGTTTCTGATTGACATTTCCGCATTATGCGAGTATAATATAATTATATGATGAAATGATACATATTTCAATAATCATTTTTCAACATAAGTCTATTATGCGACTGTTGTCGTAAATCGTCTATTACAGGAGGGACGTTTATGGATTTAAGAGTGGAGAAAACCAAACGCAGTATTATAAATGCGTTTCTGAATCTGCGGTCACGTAAACCGCTGGAGAAAATCACTGTCAAGGAGCTTGCCGAGCTTGCACAGATAAACAAAGCAACTTTCTATCTGCATTATCACGATATATATGAACTGTCCGAATCGCTTGAAAGGGAAGTTATTGAGTCGTCACTTCTTAACATTGAACACCCCGACGCTGTTTTCAAAGATACAAAGCAGTTTATCAGAGAACTTACTATATCCATTTCTGCCAATGAACAGCTTATTAAAACTCTTTTTGAAGGCAACAGAAGCGGACGTTTCATTGAACTTTTTGAAAGAGGTGTAACCGAACTTATAAAAAAGTCATATCCCGAATACAATCCGAGTATTGAGAGAAAGATGGTTATGACATACCTTATTCACGGAGGTTATTATACTTATTTCAAATACTGTGATTATGGTATTGAACCCGTCCTCAGAATAATTGAAAAATGTTCTGAGGCAATTGTTGAACCATATAAATAATTTTCGTTTGTAAAGTGAATATTTCATTGTTGTACGTGATATAATATTAATGGCTAAGGTAGCCGTACAACAATCATAAGGAGATATTCAAAATGGAAAACAAGAAGAAAAATGACCACATCAAATGTACCGTTTCTCAGTGTCAGCATAATATGGTGACTGAAAATTACTGCTCACTCGGCTGTATCTGTGTAGGTACTCACGAGGATAATCCGACTGTTCCCGAATGTACCGACTGCAATTCTTTCGTTAAGAGAACAGGCTGCTGTAACTGATTCTCTCCGCCCGAATACTGATTCGGGCAATACATAATATTGTGCAAAATAAATAAAAGTTATCCGCAAATACAGTCAATACGGTAAAAATACGGCTTTTTACTTGCAATATCTCTGAAATTAATGTATAATTATAAATAGGAAACTAAAATGAGGCTTTAAGTGCTTTATGAAAGAATTTTATCAGTATGCAAATCACCGGTTATTTTAGGATTTGTTTCATTACGGAAAACTATTTCTTGTGCGGATAAGTTTCATATGGTATTCTTTAACTTCTTGTTGATACATCTATGTTGCGTACAGATTAATTTTAATCGTCAGGAGGCTTAATTTATGAATGATAAAACAATGACATTTTCCGTGAACGAAGATAAGGAGAAAGAGCTTAAGAAAAATCTTACGATTATTTATGACGCTTTGACACAGAAAGGCTATAATCCCATAAATCAGATTGTAGGCTATATTCTGTCGGAAGACCCCACTTACATAACAACCTATAACAATGCAAGAAACCTTATCCGTCATATTGACCGTGATGAACTTTTGCAGGTGCTTGTAAGTTCGTATCTTAATTCATGAAATTTTTTCCGTTTCGCTGTACGGACAAGTGCGTAAATACGGAAAAAAATAAGTCTGTTATTAAAAAATAACGACAGCGTTACAGGCTGTCGTTTTTTGTTAATTAAAAATAATTTCAATAATCAGTTCAAATATGAATTCAATTATTTCACAGAAAAATTCAAATCCGTTCTCTCGGTTGCGGGACTTATTTTTCTTGAGTTTGATTTTTTCTTTCTTTTTCAGACGTACTTTCATTTTGCATCTCCTGTGGATATTTTTACTTCTTATATTATTTTCTGATACGGTTATAATACTACTGCGGAGGTAATCCGCAATTTCAATAAGGAACTACACGCCTATGATGAAAAAAGCGTTTCCTGCTATTGCAGTGCTGACGGCAGGATTAGTCCCGTGTACTTCTGTTTACGCCGTTGATAATACAAAAGTCGGCTACGGACAGGGTACAGCGGTAGACAGTAAGAACTGTCCTACAGACGCACTTGCGTTCAATGACCGTTTCGGTGATTATGATGCCTATGCAGTTTCGGGAGATGAAAAGCGTATTATCATAACTTTTGACCAGGGTTATGAAAATGGTTACACTGAAAAAATTCTTGACACTCTTAAAGAAAAAAATGTAAAAGCGATTTTTTTCCTTACAGGGGATTATGCCAAAAAGGAAAAGGCTCTTGTACAGCGTATGATTGATGAAGGTCATATGCTTGGAAATCATGGTATGCGTCATGCAAGTCTGCCGACCCTTTCAAAAAGTCAGGCAGAGGAAGAAATAATGTCGCTTCATGATTTTGTTATGAACAACTACGGCTATCAGATGCAGTATTTCCGCTGTCCCTGCGGTGAATATTCAGAGCAGGCACTTGAAACTATTCAGAAATGCGGATATAAAACGTTATTCTGGAGTTTTGCATATGTGGACTGGAAAACCGACAGCCAGCCCGACCCGTCTGTAAGTATAAAAAAGCTTTCAGAATCGGCACACGGCGGTGAAATACTGCTCCTGCACTCTGTATCATCTACAAATGCCGAAATTCTCGGTGAAGTTATTGATAATTTCAGAGAGCAGGGATTCACAGTATAACACCATAATAACACACACAAACGGACGTACTTTTCAGGTACGTCCGTATTTTATTTATTTTTCTTCCGACACAGGCAAAATTTTTTCTGTTTCTTCTGTCTGATTTACATCAGTATCGGAACTGATTTGCGTTTTATTATCTGCCTTTTTCTGAAGTGTTTCACCGCAAGCCATATATGCGAACATTGTGGCGGAAAGTACGAGTGACATAAATTTTTGCATTTAATCTTATCCTTTTGAATTATTGTGCAGGTTCATCATCTGCTGTCGGTTCAACGGGTTCGGTGTACTGCGGAGTTGTGTAAGTCGGCGATGACGACGAAATGTCATCAAGGTCAATATTTACCAGCATACCGCTTTCACTGCCCGTGACTTTAGGCATTACGCCATTCCACTTCTGAATCTGTTCATAAGCTATGACTTTAGCCGTGAGTGATTTTTCAAGAAGTTCGTTTGCATCTGCACGTGCCTGTGCCTCTGCCATAATGGCTTCTGCTTCTGCATTGGCTGCGATTACTTTCTTTTCAGCCTCAGCGTTTGCGACAACAATAGCCTGCTCCTGTTCGGTTTTTGTTTTAAGGAGGTTCTGTTCTGCTACCTGTTTAGCTTCAATAGCGTTGTTGAATTCAGACGAGAAGTCAAAGTTTACTATGTTGAATTTTTCTATGTATATACCATAGTCATTAAGTTTTTTCTCAAGCGACTCCTTTACATCGTCCGCAACCGTCTGACGTTCTGTTATAAGCTGTTCGGCGGTATAATTTGCCGTTGCAGACTTGAAACATTCCTGTACTACGGGGGTTATAAGAATCGTCTGATAGTCAACACCGACATTCTTGTACATATCGGGGGACTTGTCGGAAATAAGGCGATAGTTTACAGCAAGTGTACTGCTTACCGTCTGTAAGTCCTTTGAGACTGCCGAAGCAGGTGTTTCATAGACCTGAATTTTATTGGACATATTTTCTACTGACTGCACAAACGGTATTTTGAAGTGAGCTCCTTCCTGAAATGAAGTTTCTGAAACTTTTCCGAGTGTGAGAACTACACCTGTATTACCTGCGGGAACGATTGTGAGGGAAGCAGCAGCCACAATAAGTACAGCAATACCTATTACTGCCCATTTTACGCCTTTGAAATTTCTTTTTACAGAACCGTCTCTGTTTAATTCGTGTATAATTGCCATAAAAATCTCTCCTGTTTCTGTTACGGCTCGGCAGACATTCCCGAACGTTTTCGGACGGGAAATTGTCTGCTTCTGCTCATGAACACACTAAAATATGAATTGTTTTTTTAATTATTATGCATTTCTTCGAGTACTACAGTCAATACCTTGTCCATTTCGACTTTCAGGCACGCACTTCTGTAAGCCATAATCATTACAAACATAGCATTGTGAAGTTTATATTCATCAGAACGTATATGTATTTCATGGGTACATTGTTCAAGCTCACGGCTTATAAGTTTTTTTACCGAATGTGTATCAAATGCTCTTTCGTCCTCGGCGGTAAAAATGATTCTGCACAGTATATTATACCATACATCGTCATCAATTATGTCGTCAGAAGTATCTTCAACGTCACCGTTTACGTACTCCATAAGCTTTGCAATATCATCAAGTTTCATTGAATCTCTGAGTATATTTATAAGAAGTATTCGGAGTACTTGCTTACGGGAGTATTTTTTTCCCTGAGTGGAAGCAACCCAGCCCCTTTTTATCCAGTTCTGAATGGTAGAGCCGGTAAGCCCCGTACGTTTGGAAAGTTGTGAAAGTGTGAGACCGCCTGTTGCA
>CAMWGS010000183.1 GCA_947173865.1 uncultured Ruminococcus sp. | reverse complement strand
ATAAAAATCAGATTAATACCACACAAAATTATAAAACAACTTCATACCGCAGCAACTACTTTTTTATTGAATTCATCAGGTGTAATAAATATAGGAATTATTTCATGCATTGCCTGAACCACAGCAACTTCGTCATTTTCAAGAGTCGAATCACGCAGTTTTCTCAATCGTTTCGGGAAATCATCTTCATTAATATCAATCTGTCTGCCGATAAAAATCAATTTGCTTTTTGTCCTTTGCAGACCTTCTTCACTCATAAACAGTTCTTCCTTGATTTTCTCTCCCAGACGCAGACCGGTAAATTCAATTTTAACGTCCTTATATGGTACTTTTCCGTACATACGAATAAGATTCTCAGCAAGAGCAACCATTTTGACGGATTTTCCCATGTCAAGAACAAATATCTATCCTCCATTTGCAATTGTCGCAGCTTCCATAACAAGACTGACTGCTTCGGGAATAGTCATAAAATAACAAATAATATCAGGATGAATTACCGTCACAGGCTTTCCCTGTTTAATCTGTCTTTTAAACAACGAAATGACCGAACCCAAGAACATTATCGAATCTTATAGCAACAAATTCCGTCTTGCCATCGTGCTACTGTGAAAGATACTGCACAATCATTTCACAGCATCTCTTTGACCCACTCATAACATTTGTTGGATTTACTGCTTTATCTGTAGAAAGCATCACAAACTTCTCGACATCATGAAACTGTGCAAGAGTTGCAACATTAAATGTACCTATAACATTATTTTTTATAGCCTCCAAATGCAACTAATCAGAAAAATTTTTTCTGAAAACCTTGTAAACCATATAACCAATCAACGCACCAACAGTGAAAACATCATCAAATTCCATAAGCCCTAAACCGTAATAAACTGTGTCGGCTCAATTCCGACAAAAAAACAAAGTGACATCAGCAGAACCTTTTTCCAGTTGACATATTTTAAAGGCATAAACAATGCAAGATTTCCCATCACCTGACCAATGTAGAAATATCTTTCATTACCTTTTATAATGTTTGCAATTTCCCAGAAAGGAATCAACATAGCTCGTCGCTCACCATATTCACGATTGCCAAGCAAAGTCAGCCATATAACAACAAATATGTACGCTATAAAAACAACATTATTCTGTATTTTTTCAGATATAATAAATCTTATGACTATACCATATTTAAACAAAGTCAGATTAATGGAATTTCTGTGGAATACAGAGGAATAATTTGTCAAGATGACGTTTTTTCAATATCATATCCTACTTCTTGTCAGATAACAATTGTGCTTACTTGAATATAAAAACCTCCACAGGAAAAATCCTGCGGAGGTTTTTGACTGTCCCTTTATCAGAATAAAGCCCCAAATATTCTCTCTTTTGTGCAGATAGAGAATTTTTTTAACTATTTTCAATCAGCATTTTCTTCATTATGCAAAAATCAAACACATCAAGTCTACCGTCTTCGTAAAGGTCTGCCGCTTTCCAGTCAGCAAGTTTTGTATCTTTTTCAGATAAAAGCCATTTTTGGAATATAACTGCGTCGGATATATTGAATTGTCCGTCCGCATTCACATCTCCCCGAACTGATATATTATTGGCTTGCGGTACAATCCAACCACCGTCGTCCACAATCAAACAAAGCATTGTTATTGTATCTCCAAAATACACATCTTCTCCATAATTCAGACACATATCACGTACACTGTCATGCCACGTTTTATCATCACTGCAAGCGGCTGAAATTATAAACGGTGCATTGAAGCAAAGGTCATTCCAGTCGGAAACTTCTGTTCCGTCAGGAGTATAACCAGCCATTATATTATATGGTTCACCACCTGTTTTCTTTATAATAAAGTCATTCAACGTATCGGCAAATTTTTTTGCATCGGTATTTTTGTTGATAAGATAATCCATACTGATACGCCAAGGTGTACGGCAGGCATTATAATAGTAATTGCCGTCATTTTCACTTTCAAGGAAATCAGCAGGAGAAGGAACAAACTCTCCTGTAGAACTGTCCTTTACTATGAAATCGGGAAGTATACCCGTACCATAATCATTTACCAGCTTGTTTATGATATTGTAAGTACTTTCATACAGGGTCAGCCAACGTTCATCTCTGGTTGCCTCAGCAAAAACAGGCATATATTGTACAATGAAATCAGATGAACGAGTAGCGGAATAGTACTTATCACCCTCATCTGTTTCGTATGCCCAGTCACCAAGTTGCAGTATCCAATCAGTTTTATTGACCTCATAAGTCATAATGTCATTAATCACATCTTCTGCTGCCTGTTTATAGTTTATTTCCCCGTCACTTCCCCACACGCTGTCTGCCATGAGCAGTGCATAAGCAATATCCATGTCACCGTCCGTTGCAGAATCAGCACCTGAAGAATTGACAATTGCAGAGCCATTGTCTGTCTGCTGCCACGCCATCAGATTTGAACCGATAGCACTGGGATGTGCCTTATAATAACGGTACATACCGTCAAAAATTTCCTTTGCTTCATTGTCATACTCTGCCATAGATGCCGCAATAAGCATTCCGTAGCCATGTGCTTCGGAAACAGTAACTTCCACTTCATATCCTGCTTCGGCATATGTCTGGTCACCATAAAATACATAGTACTGTTTTTCTTCTGTAATATAGGGATTCTGTACAAGATATTTCTCTTTCCAGTAATCGTAAAAGTCTGTGGATTCTTTGGAAAGTGTACCTGTGTCCTCCTCAATCGCATAAGCTGAATAGGAAAATGACGAAATAACAACTGTGGCTGTCATTATTAACGCAGTAATTTTTTTAAATCGTTTCATGACAATACCTCCTTTTACTTTTATTATTATCCAGTATACTACATTTATTTTTTTAAATCTACCGTTATGTTTACTCTGGCTTGCAGTATCTTATGATTTTTTGTATTGTATTGTAGAGATAAATATGATATAATAATTAAAAGAACGGTGGTGAAAATATGAAAAGAATGAAAAAACCGACACTTGTAAAAGAACGTTTTTTTCCTTTTGAAAGCAGTGAAAGTTACGGCGTGGAAAACGAATACAGAAAATTGCACTGGCATAAGGAAATAGAGATTTGCTATATAAAGCAGGGAATCGGAAAGTACCTTATTAATGGCAAAGACTATCCCTTTTCAAGCGGAGATATTTTTATAATCGGTAATGACGATATTCATTTATGTCATGACGACAAAGAACTAATCATGCAGGTCGTTATGTTTGACCCAAACTTTATACAAAGCGGTCAATCTGCTTCATTTGATTATGAATATCTGCAACCATTTTTTGAATCATCAGAACAGTTTTCAAGAAAAATAGACGGCAGAAATGCCATCACATCACATCTGAAAGAGTTGCTGACTCAAATAGATGTGGAATATACAACAATGAAAAATGGTTACAAGCTTATGATTAAGGCATTGTTACTGAAATTTCTTGCACTGATTATTCGTCATTGCTTCACACAGGAATCAATCAGTCCTGAAAAAAGAATCAGTCACAACGCCACTGAAAAAATACGTAATATTATAACGTATCTTGACGAAAATTATACAAACAAAATAAGTCTTGGATTTATTTCTGAAAAGTTTGATATCAGTGTGCCATATCTTTGCAGTACATTCAAATCATTCACAGGAAGCTCTCCTATTGATTATCTTATCAACCGCAGGATATTCATGGCAAAGAAAATGCTGAATTCAACAGAAAATACCATCATTAAAATTTCTGAAGACTGCGGATTTGATTCATTGTCAAACTTTAATCATATGTTCAAATCACTGACTGGGCTGTCACCTACGGAATATCGTAAAATCACAAAAAAATCAGCAGTAACACCAAAAGAAACTTATTGAAAAGTATCTGAATCTGCTTGGTATATCTGATGATTACATGATTTATTTTTGGTCTGATTTTTGTCAATGATTTTATTCGCAAACAGACTTTCTCTATAATTAACATCATTTCCATTTGTGAAAAGGCTGTTTTTTTACTTGATTTTACTTTTCTGTAATTGTACCCGAATAGGTTACTCCGTCAACAGTCAGTATTATATTTTTGGATTTTTTGACTGTAGTCGGGTAAACGTCGGATTTATTTAAATTATAATATTTATAGAAATCATCAGTCAAGGAATATGCAGAAGTCTTGACTTCGTCGCCTTTCCAGAAGTTTGACGTACGCACATCAACGTGAGTTGCAGTATATGTGCCAAAACCCACATCCTGTGCCGCACAGCTTACTTTCTTTGAACTGATTTTATTGCCCGACTGGTCGTAGCACACCATATCTGCGGCATTTCCGTAGACATGGTGTCCCGAACCTGAACCGCCAACGTTCTTGTCATGTGACGTACAGCGGTAACTCGAATTTACAATTATTTTTGAGCAGTTCAGGGACTTGTGAAGTTTCTCAAGCTTTTCCGGAAGCTCGGGATTAAGAACTGTATTGTGTGTCCCACCACACTTACAGCGAAATTCCGACACGTTGAAATGTTCTGTAAGCTGAGTTTTGTCGGTTGATTTGTAAGTATTTGTCATAATTTTTTACTTCCTTATATTTCTCTTTCTTCAAGAGCGGTGATTCGTGCTTCAAGGTCGGCAATGTATTCCTCAACAGACGGTCTGTACGGTT
>CAMWGS010000182.1 GCA_947173865.1 uncultured Ruminococcus sp. | reverse complement strand
CCTGCACATAGGCGGAAACGTCGAACATGATGTTGAAGCACCTATTTTAAAGGGTTCAAAGGCAATACTTATTTCCCCGATTGTTCCGCTTATGGTCAAATCGGGCAGACTGAGAGGATTTATAGAGTCGGAGATACTTCTTGAGACCGATTCCCCGAAGTATCTCGCACTCAGATGTGCTTTGGGACTTTATGCAATGTACGGTTTTGACGTTCCTCAGAATAAACTTCCCAAATCCGATTTCTGCAAAAACCCGTATATGCTTGGTTTTATAGTGTACGGTACTTTAAGTCTCATTGAAAATAACTATAAATGTGACGAAGAATGGAAACAGAAACTGAATTCGTTTAACGGAAACAATAAGAAGATTCTGAAAGGCAGAGACGATTTTATAAGAATGTTTAATGAATGTTTCGGTGAATTTAATGACTGTATGAAATATACAGGCCTTGAATTGCCCTTTGAATTTCTTACAGACCATTCCGCACCTGCCGACAGAATGTTGCTTCGGTCATGCATTTCCGACGACACTTATAAAAAATGGTCAGAATCCGTCACCGAACCTGAAATAGCACCCGTTTATGCACGCACAGTCAAAAAGAACGCTGTTTCAAAGCTTGCCGACAAACTGTTCCCGCCGGGTACTAAAGTAAGGACAATTGCCGACGGCATTCTTGCAAAATCGCACCGTTAATCCGACAATAATTTTTTTCGTCTGCTTTTTTATTCATTTCCCGTGTTTAAAATACATGAAAACCCTAAATAATCCGTTGCACTTCCTTGAAATGATGTGGTAGAATATACTTACAGAACAAAAGGAGGTAAAAAACAATGAATAACAAAATAAGGGTGCTTATCGGTGATGATTCTGCCGAAACAGGTGTGAGTATCGCAAATAAGCTCCGTGAGAGAGGTATGTATGCTTACACCAGAAGAAAGGATTGCAGTGTAATTCTTGAATCAATAAGGAACGACCCGCCCGATGTTGTTGTTATTGACATTACCGCTCAGAACGGTGACGTTGTTGCAATTATGAAAAGAGTCAGGGAACTCGGTGTCAAGTTTCCCGTTTTTGTGATCACTTCTTCGTATGACAATGAATTTATTGAACGTCAGGTTATAGACAACGGTGCATCAAAGTTTCTTCTTAAGCCTTATGATGCTGACGACCTTTGCAGAGCAATAAATTCCGCTCTCGGTGACAGAGCCAACAGCCTCAGCGACGATATGGAAGTTGTTGTCACTGATATTATTCATCAGCTCGGCGTACCTGCTCACATAAAGGGTTATCATTATCTGAGAACGGCTATTCTTTATTCAATAGAGGACAAAACGCTCCTTGATAGTGTCACGAAACTGCTTTATCCGACTGTTGCAGGAATATATGACACTACTTCGTCAAGAGTTGAGCGTGCAATTCGTCATGCCATAGAAATTGCATGGGACAGGGGAAACGTTGACACACTTAATTCCTTTTTCGGCTATACTGTCGATACAGGAAAGGGCAAACCTACAAATTCCGAATTTATCGCCCTTATTACAGACAAACTCCGTCTAAGATACAAAGCAGCTCTGAGAAGGGTATGATTTGTAAACAGCCGATAAATCCGTGAATTGATATATATACATAAACAAGGAGGATTTTATTTTGGCTTTAAAAAAAATCAGTTTTTCGGAACTCTCTTTCAATCCTTTTGAGAAAATCGGAAAGGAATGGATGTTACTCACAGGTGGAAACAAAGACAAATTCAATACCATGACAGCATCATGGGGACAGCTTGGTGTACTCTGGAACAGAAATGTACTTACCTGTTATGTCAGACCAAACCGTTATACATATGAATTTATAGACAACGGTGAATATTTTACCGCTTCTTTCTTCGGTGAACAGTACAGAAATGCACTTTCTTTCTGCGGTTCACATTCGGGAAGGGATTGTGACAAGATTAAGGAAACAGGTATGACACCTGTTGAAACTGACAACTGTATGACCTTTGAAGAAGCAGACCTTGTGCTTGTATGCCGTAAACTCTATAAATACGATATGCAGGAAAGCGGTTTCACAACAAACGACGGATTAGCTGAACAGTTTTTCAGCAAAGACCCTTACCACAGGGCGTACATTTCTGAAATAACAGCAGTTTATATCAAAGAGTAACAAAAAAAGGACGTACTTTAAAGTACGTCCTTTCTTATGAATTACTGATTTAATTGTTCAAGCTGAACTGAAGTTAACGGTAAATCAGAAACCTTTATAGTTCTTGATTCAATATACTGAATAGCAAGGGCATCTGAATTGGTAATACCACCGCCGTTGTCAACAACGTCTGCTGCCAGGCGTCCTTTTTCAGTAAGTTTATACTTATCGGGATTTGCAATGGACTGCATTATAAGAACAGCGTCATTGAGTTCTACTTTTCCGCTTTCGTCTGCGTCACCGTACATTATGTCAGGGTTTTCTGAGGTCGTGGGATTTGTATTAACGGAAACTTTAGCCGGTTTGTCAATGCTGGTTTCTGTAGCATTATTCCATATATTTGACCACCATATCTGAATTTCAGCATTTTTTACAGAAGACGGTATTTTTGAAATATCAACTTCCATTTCAAGTTTTCCGTCTTTGCCTATATTGCCGTCCCAGTCAATTGACGCCCATTCGCCGTCATCATAGCATATACCACCGCCGACTGAGGCAGAAGGTGTACCCTCAACGGTAAATTTAATAGTCTTTTCGCCTGTGAGAGTAACAGGGAGTTTTACAACTTCAAACTTGAAATCGTCCGGAACAGTTGTAGTAGTAGTTGTTGTTGTTGTTGTATTGCCGCTACCGGAAGTCTGTGTTGTAGTAGTTGTCGAGTTATTAGGATTTTCAACGATTACACCCTTGTTAACAATAGCAGCTTTTTCAACAGTTGTTTTACCATTAGCTCTTATAATAAAGCTGTTGAGTGTTGAAACATCACCGTTATTGCTTTCCCATGCTTTTTTGATGTCATCAGATGAGAAGTAAGCAATACCATTCTTTTCGTCAATATAGTAAGGCTTTACAGTTGTCCAGCCACCCCATTCAGCGTCCATGAAAGCAAGTTCAGGGTCACCACCTGTGTACTTTACAGCTATATCCTTGCCCGAAAATTCAGAGAATTTGATAATCTGTGCCGGTGAGCCTTCCTTGCCCTCTACACCGCTGTCATAACTGCCGGCAACGTCTGTTATTTCCTTGCCCTTTGAGATGTCGTCATGGGTGTATTGTTTCTGTGTTGTGAAATCCTTACCGCCCCATACGATAGAATCGTCAGTGAGTACAGCCATCATTGCATCAACAACCTGACCTGAATCTTCATACCATGTATTAGTGTCTCTGTCGAGATAGTCATGTGCTTCGGATTGGTCGGAATTTCCTCTTGCATCGTTGTCCCAAAGTACGCACGGGAAACCATAGCTCTTTGCAAGTGAAACGTATGTTTTAGCCCATTCACAACGTGCTTCCGTGTTATTGTAGTTTGAGGCACTGAATTCACCAAGAATAACCGGAATATCATTGTCAATAAACTGCTTGCGGATATTTTTAAGAATGCCTTCAAGTTCTGTAGCGTATGTTTCAGAGAATGTGCTGTGGTCGCCGTCACCCATACAGAAATTGTATGGAGAATAAGCGTGAACAGATGCCGCAACATACGGGTCATCAGGAATATCAAGACCTGACATCATATTAATGTCGCTTCCTGATGCACAGTAAGGCGGACAGGAAAGAAGTCTTGTATCCTTATAAGGTGACTCAACGCTTCTTACAGTATCAACAAAGTCCTGATTAAGCTTGTTTACAACCTCAAAAAGTTTTTCAGTAGGAGCAGACGGTGCTAACCACCATTCATAGTCTGTTCCTGCTGCACGAGGTTCATTCATACCCTCAAAGATAAGGTGCTGGTCATAATCCTTAAATTCAGTAGCTATCTGTTTCCATACAGACTTCAGCTTGACAGACATTTCGTCATAAGCTTTATCAAAGTCAGTCCTGTTAATCCATTCTTCGTGATGGATATTGAGGATAACATACATATCCTCCTCATAACACCAGTCGATTATTTCACGTACACGTGCAAACCATTCAGGGTCAATAGTGCCATCGGCGTTCATGTGCTTATACCATGTAGTAGGAAGACGTACTGTATTGAAGCCTTTGTCCTTAACAGCCTTTATAGTTTCCTTTGTGCATTTGGGGTTGCCCCATGAAGTCTCCGTATCGAGACCCGAACCGCCTGTAGCATCAAGTGAGTTACCGTAGTTCCAGCCGATTTTCATGTCTTTTGTAATTTCAAAAGCTGTCAGTACGTCAGCAGCGTCAACAACTTCCCTGTCGTTGAGCGGTGCAAAATTGAGTGCGGACATCATGCATACTGCTGCTGCGGAAATGCTTACAATACGCTTGATGTTCTTGGATTTGTCAAACATTTTTATTACCCTCCTGTATAAATGTTGCTTTTTTACGGAATTTAGGTGCAGAAAAATTCCGTTTTTATGCTTGTTAAATGGATTCAGATTTATATCCGTATAAATTAATATTACCATAATGTTCAAAGAAAGTCAATATAATTTGTAAGATTTATTGCAGATATTATTGTATAATCTTGTTACAAATACTTTTGGAATTATGATATTGAATAAAGT
>CAMWGS010000181.1 GCA_947173865.1 uncultured Ruminococcus sp. | reverse complement strand
GTATATATGTGTATCCGGAATTTATATAAATTTTCTGGGTATTTTATTCCTAACAGGGACAAAGGAAAGCAGCCGTATTTGGTACGGCTGCTTTCGCTTTTAGGATATAAAAAATTATGATAAGTAAGATTTTGTATACAAAGAACAAATTTTACCATAACTTATAATACATATCTCAGAATCTCTCTTTTCATCAGACACAAATCGAATACATCAAGTTTATCATCATTGTAAAAATCAGCAGCTTTCCGGTTTTTCAATTCGGTATCCGGAACGGCAATCAGCCATTTTTGTAGCAACACCACATCAGCAATATTGAACTCACCGTCGTCGTTGACATCACCCGTTATCCTGTTGTTCAGATAATCTTCATATTCTTTGAATGAATAGTAGTCTGCACCAAGTTCATTTTTATCGCTGCAAAGTTCTGTAAGTCTGACGGTTTTTCCATCATCATAATAGTAAAGGTCATAGTCACCGTTTTCAGTAACGCTGTAGATTATTGTGTCATTCTTTATCGGACAAGGGTCTGAGCAGTCATATTTTTCGGAATTGAACGGCATAGCGGATATACCGTTACCATCATAGCACATTAGCTGGTCACAATGATTCTCTGCACTATACCATTTTGCGAAATAGACTTTTTCTCCTTTTACAATAGGATAATATGCAGTTACATTTATTTCACTGTAAATATCTTCCGTTTCATATGTTTCCACATTCATGCGGAATATTGAGCCTATGCCGTCGGTGTAGCGTGTATAATATATATATTTCCCGTCCACTGAAAAAAACGGCATTGCATCTTCTGCACGGTCATTCGTAAGCATTGTCACTTCACACGTATCTATACTGAGTATTGTAAGATTATAAACAAAATCCCCGATACTGTTATCCCAATAACCACGTTTGAATACAATTTATTTTCCGTCCGGTGACCATTTCGGGGCTTCATTACAGAATCTGCTGTTTTTCTTAAGATTTGTGATATTGCCGTCATTATATAGGTGAATATCCCATTCATCCGTACTGCTGTCAATTGCCATAAAAGTAATCTGTTCCGGTGTGACACCAAAGCTGCCGTTCATAGCATGAATGAAGTCACCACTTATTTCTTTTACGATGCCGTCCGGTGTCCGTAAATACATTTTGCTGTCAAGTGCGGTATATTCACTGTAGTTATGCCAGAGAAGCCATCCTTTCGGCAATTCTGCATCTGTATTTGCCCATCCGCTGTTCGGATAGGATTCATGTTGCTGTGTATCTCCGCTTTCGTGAAACGGCATTATTTTTACATAGTCAATCACAAATTCTGTCGTATCAAAATCGGGTGTTCCTGTCCAATATTTCGGAAACTATAGACCAAGCCAGAATCTGCTTTCATTTGTGGGGATATAATCATAAGATGTATAGGTCAGAACATCATCAAAATAATATTCCACTCTCGGAGATTCTGTATTACTGCCCGTGTGCCAGTCAAAGCGATATGTATGGAATTCACCGTCTGCCTGATTTCCGCAGTTAACAGATTTTGTTTTGTAGTCCTCCTCCGTGTTCCGGGTGGTGCAGAGTGCATGACTGAGACTGAAATTATCATTTTCGTTTTTTCCCGGGAACTCAATATCAATTTCATGATTTGTAATTTTCACATCATCGCCTGAATAATCTTCTTCATATTCAAATGTCCACATGGCAGAACAGCAGCCGAGTACAGGAGCGATTTTTGCACTGATTTCATAACTTCCGGAGGCATAATATTCTCTTGTGGCAATTGCACCACCGCAGCGTTTTCTGTCAGAACGTTGGCTTCCGTCACGGTTGATGCCTTTCTGTTCTCCCTCATATAGATTGCCAAGTCCTGTAAGCACCAAATTACCGTCACGAACTGAAACATTTTCAGAGACCACTCCACCGTTGTAGTCAACTGTTCCGCCGTTTTCAGTCACTGTGCCACCCCAGTTTTTCTCTGTAATCAGCCATTTATTCATATCAAGACGTGATTCTGTGAAGTCATCGTAGAAAATGTCATCAGTATTGAATTCGGCTATAGCTGTTGTCAATGGTATAACGCAGGATATGATGGCTACAGTCATAAAAGTTAAAAAACACTTAAAAGTATTTGATATGTGATTTTTTATAAAACAGTACCTCATATATATGATTACAAAAGTTCTATGCTTGATTTCTGCTTTTTGCAGAAGTTTGATATGTGGAATAAATTTTTTCCGAAGTATACTATTATTATTTTATCATATCATGCTTGTTTTTTCAATACTTATGCTGTTTAAACTTCAGAATGTTTTCATTTTTTTATTTATTTTAATCTTACGCAGTGACAATAATATCATTGTGAATTGTTGTTATTCAGCATATAATATTATCGGTTGGAATAAGAAACATAATATCTGCATAGAATTCGTTTTCGGAATGGTAAAATTTTGCAATACCGTGATATTTTTCGACAATTATTTTCATTGAATGTATTCTTATACCATTTCCACGGCGTTTTGTAGAAAGATATTGTTATTCTTTCATTCTGACAACACTATTGAAACTATTGGTAGAAACAATACAAAGATTTACATCATTTTTTACAGTAACGGAAAGATAGTGATAGCGGTCTTTTTCGTCAGATAATGTCATACATCCTGAAATTGCATTTTCAATCATATTACCCATAAGACTGCAAATGTCAGGTTCTGATATTGTAAGATTGTCAGGAAATCCAATATTCCATTCTATGCAGATACTGTTTTCTGTTGCAGACTGAGCGTAATAATTAAGCAAAGCATTGACTGTACTGTTTTTGCAGTATGTTATTGTTTCTGTTTTCGGGAGCATTTCCATATATTTTGCAAGGTATTCTTTCAGGCTGTTCAAATCATCGCTTTCAGCCAGATTGTTTATTGTAAATATGGAATGTCTGAAATCATGACGTTGTTTGCTTGTTTCCTCGATGTATTTTTTCTGTATGATGTACTGACTTTCCTGTATTTCAAAAAAGCGTATACGCTCTGAAAGGTCAGCGTTCTTCTGAACACTCATAGCGATACAGTAAAGTGTAACATACATAAAAAGCAGAAGTATAAACAATACACTCAGAATCATTATATAAACCGGAAAACACCGTTCGACATAGAGCGTGTAATAATTATGCGGAATCATTGAAATATTCAGCAGAATAAAAATAACCGAAACCAGTATTATTGAAATCCATACATTAGGAGTCTTTATCATGTCAATTAATTTACTTCCGTATTTACGCAGAGGAATGACAAGCAAAAGCATCAAAGTTATATTGACTGCAAACTGAAACACACCTGCTTCCCTGCTGAAATCAGCACTTATTCCGTCAAGGTGAAGCCATGCATCAAAAGTATAAGCAAAATTTGCCGGAAATGATGACAATATGCAACTGAATATGAATACAGCAAGACTGCGGAAAAAATCAGTTTTTATTGTAAACTGATAACATATAAAAAAATAATACAAGTATTATAAATATAATATAATTCGGGTCATATTCCAGTAAAAGATTCAGAGTTGCTCCGAGTGGTATACAGAAACAGAATATCACACCAGAAAATCTTAATACTTGAATATTTCATCTGATTTTTCATTGGCAGATAATATATAACCACAGCAGGTATAAAAACAAGAAATTGTATCATTCAAGAAAAAATTCTTTCAGGTTCATGTTATTGTCTCCTTCGTTTCTGGTCGTTATGAATATGATGAAATCCATATTGACACCATATTTTCTTGATTTTCAGGCTGTCACGCACTTTGACAGGAAATGTCTGACCGTTTTTCATTGTGCAGGTGTTATCTTCAATGGAAAAAATATGGTTCATATTTACCACAATACCCTTATTGATTTGCAGAAAACGGCTGTCCTTTTCCAGAGATTTGGTAAACTCTGAAAGAGTCTGACGTATTTTGTATATTTTATTATTGCAGTCTGTTATATTAAGATAGTGGTCGGCACTGACGGTAGCCACAAAGTCGGAGTAAAGCAGGCGAACCGTCTGACGATTGCTTGTAAATTTTATATATTGCGTTTCCGTCGGCAGAATATGCAGAGCATTTGTTATTACCATTATCACTCTTTCTTCATTCACAGGCTTTTGTATGTATTCAAAGTCATTACAGGAAAACGCTTCTAACATATGCTCCATACTGGTGGTAAGAAAAATCAGCAGACAATGCTTGTCTGTCCTGCGGATTTCCTTTGCTGTTTCCATTCCTGTTATACCGTTCATGTATATGTCCATAAAGATTATGTCAAAGGCATTGTTTTTAAAATCATTCAGAAACAATTCTCCGCTTTCAAAATAGGAAATATCAGAAGTCATACACTGTTTTACGGCGATACTGTGCAGAATTTCTTTTATTTCGTCCGATTCCGCAGAAATATCGTCTACAATTGCAATAAGCATTTTTCATTATCTCTCTTTACAAATGAAATCTGATACAATTATACCACACTTTTTTTAATTTTTATAGTCTTTGGCTTGACGTTCCTGCTAGAAATCTGACGTTTACGCCATTTTGCTTGACAGTAAGTAAAATGCATTGTAAAATATAATGCGTAAAAAAGTTATTTTTCAAAACTGAAGGGAGATTTTATGAAGAAAAGTTTGAAGCGAACTCTTGTCACATTGTCAGCGAC
>CAMWGS010000180.1 GCA_947173865.1 uncultured Ruminococcus sp. | reverse complement strand
AAGCGTAAGTTCCTTAAGGCTCGTACAGTATCCCAGTGAATCAATACTCATTTCCAAATCCAAATTATCAGGAAAAACAATTTCTTCAAGAGCCGTACAGTCCCTGAAAGTGTTCTGTCCAATTTTAACAGTCGGGGAATTTCCTGTAAATTCAACTCTTTTTAGATTTTTACAACCTGTAAATACATCTGAACCCAAAATGCATGAACCGTCTAAAATGATTTCTTCAATTCCTGTGTTTCTGAATGCACCTTTTTGTATATCAATATTACTTCCATTTATGGTCAGATATTTCAGTGCTTCGGGATTATTGAGATTGAAATTGTATATGTTTGTCACACCAGACGGAAAAGTTATTGAACTAAGGTCTATACCTGCTTCATTACATTCTTTCCAAAAACCTTCATTGACTTTATTTACAGGAATATCCATAAAATATTCGGGAATAACAACGTCTTCCGTTTCGCCTGATACTGTATTCGGGTCGTATGACATGATTTCCGCTTCATATGTATTTGTCGTTTCATTATATGATACAAATACTTTAAAAGAACCCGACCTTGTTATAATATTTGAGTATGAATCGCTTGCACTATTTTCTGCCAGATTTATATTATCAGGCAAATTAAAATCAATGTCACTGAAAGCATTGTTTGAAATAATCAGGTTTTCATGAAATTCTACTGATTTCAGATTTGAACAACCTGAAAAAGTACCGCCCGGAACTACCCTCATAGCTTTCGGAATATTCACAGACTCAAGACTTGAATTTCGGAATACACCATATCCGAAACACTCTACGGTATCAGGTATCTTTACTGATTTAATATATTCATTATCTTGAAATGTCATCCCGTAAACAGCAGTTACTGGGATTCCTGCAACTGTTTCGGGAATTTCAATATCTGTCTCCTTATCATAAGATCTATATGAAAAAAGCTCCATTCCTCCACTTGTATATGCAAAACAAAACTTATAATCAATCATTATTATATCACTTTTAATTATACTTTGTTCAAATCCCTCTCCGAAACGTTTTATTGATGACGGAATATACATATTATAAAATCCACCTCCATTAAAAACCTCTCCGGCAATACTCACAACCGGATAGTTTTCGATTTCAGCTGGAATATCAGCAGAACCACCGTATAATCTAGGATGATATTCTGTAAGTTCCACACAAGGAGTATCGCATATTCCATCTATACTGTCATAAACAACGTAACTCCAGTCACCACTGACTTTTTCTTCTTCTGCATGAGCAACAACGGAAATTTCGGAATAATGTCCGCAAACTGCCGTTACCTCCGAAAAACAGCTGGCAAGAACAAGTATGTATGCTATATTTCTTTTTAACGATTTCAAATCAAACACCTCCATGTTACATTATACAAACTTATTTCAATTTTGTCAATACTTTTTTAATAAAAATATTACCCCCGACCGACAAACTAAATAAGTCTGTCAGTCAGGGGCAGAGGAAGGATTATATTAAGATGAAGATTTGCTTCCGTGACAGTTTTCCGAATTAGGACAGCAACCGCAGTTACAGCCACATGAAGATTTTCCTTTTTTTCTGTCATTTGTCATCTTGCGTACAATCATAAAAATTACTGAAAGAAGAATCAGACCGACTATAATCGTTCCGATATTTTCTTTAAGGAGCGAAACCATTTTTCAGTCCCTCCGTTCAGGCTTTTACTGCTTTTGTTTTAAGAGTGTTGCTTTCCTTGTACGGTCTGAAAAGCATATAGATAATAAATGCTGTCAACGCTATGGCAACTATGAGACCTATAACATTAATATTTCCGCTGAAAGCTGAACCGAACTGATAAATTATAAGTGAAATTGCATATGCAAAAATACACTGGTAACCAATTGCGAACCATGTCCACTTTGCACTGTTCATCTCACGCTTTATTGCACCGATTGCCGCAAAGCAGGGGGCACAGAGAAGATTGAACACAAGGAATGAATATGCTGAAAGTGCTGAGAAACTTGCTGCAAGCTGTCCCCATATTTCATCACCGTTTTCGGAAAGTTCTCCGCCGAAATGGAAGAGTGTACCGTATGTAGCAACAACGTTTTCCTTAGCGATAAGACCCGTAACAGCGGCAACAGCAGCTTTCCAGTTGCCCCATCCGATAGGTGCGAATATCCATGCAAAGAGATTACCGATTTTTGCAAGAAGTGAATTGTCGAGGTCCTCAATCATTCCGAATGAACCGTCCTCAACACCGAATCCCTGTAAGAACCAGAGAAGAACAGTTGAAAGAAGAATAATTGTACCTGCTTTCTTGATGAACGACCAGCCTCTTTCCCACATTGAACGGAGTACATTGCTTACTGTCGGAAGATGGTAAGCAGGGAGTTCCATTACGAACGGTGCAGGGTCGCCTGAAAAGATTTTTGTCTTTTTGAGCATGATACCTGAAACTATTATTGCGGCAACACCAATGAAGTAAGCTGAAACTGCAACCCAACCAGAATTGTCGAAAAACGCTCCAGCAATAAGTCCGATAATGGGAAGTTTTGCACCACACGGAATGAAAGTTGTTGTCATGATAGTCATACGTCTGTCACGTTCGTTTTCGATTGTACGGCTTGCCATTACAGCAGGAACACCACAGCCAGTACCTATAAGCATAGGAATGAAAGATTTTCCCGAAAGACCGAATTTTCTGAAAATTCTGTCCATTACGAAAGCGATACGTGCCATATATCCGCACGATTCAAGGAACGCAAGGAAAATGAAAAGTACGAGCATCTGTGGAACAAATCCGAGTACTGCACCGACACCGCCTATTATACCATCAACTATTAGACTCTGCAACCAGCCTGCACAGTTTATCTTTTCAAGGAAACCGTTTACAGCATCGGGAATCCATTCACCGAAAAGAACGTCATTAGTCCAGTCAGTACACCATGCACCAACTGTCGTGATTGAAACATAGTAAACTATGAACATTACAACGGCAAATATCGGGAGTGCAAGGAATCTGTTTGTAACAATCTTGTCTATCTTGTCGGAAACCGTAAGACCGCCCTTGTTTTTCTTTTTATAGCAGTCCTTTATGACTGACGCTATGTAAATGTATCTTTCGTTTGTTATGATGCTTTCGGAATCATCGTCCATTTCGTCCTCGGCAGATTTTATGTCTTTTTCGATATGTTCCTTTATATTGTCAGGAATATGGAGTTTTTCAAGCACTTTTTCATCACGCTCAAAAATCTTTACAGCATACCATCTCTGCTGTTCTTCGGGCATATCGTGCAGAACTGCTTCCTCAATATGTGCTACAGCGTGTTCAACACAACCGCAGAAACTATGCTGTGGTACTGACGGAATACCCGCTTTTGCAACGGAAACAGCTTTCTGAACCGCCTCGTCAATTCCTGTACCCTTCAAAGCAGAAATTTCCGCAACCTGACAGCCAAGTTCCTTGGCAAGCTGTTCTGTATTGATTTTATCGCCATTCTTCTTTACAACGTCCATCATGTTTATTGCAAGAACAACAGGTATACCGAGTTCAATAAGCTGAGTTGTAAGGTATAGATTTCGTTCAAGATTTGTTCCGTCGATTATATTCAGAATTGCATCAGGACGTTCGTCAATAAGATAATTTCTCGCAACCACTTCTTCGAGAGTATACGGAGAAAGTGAATATATACCCGGCAGGTCTGTTATAATAACACTCTTGTCGGATTTCAGCTTTCCCTCCTTTTTTTCAACGGTAACACCCGGCCAGTTTCCTACAAACTGATTAGAGCCTGTGAGAGCATTGAAAAGCGTGGTTTTTCCGCAGTTAGGATTACCTGCCAACGCTATTTTTATTCCCATAAATAAAAACCCTTTCCTTATTAGTATAAACTAACGTTAATTTAAAAAATTATTCAACTTCAACCATTTCGGCGTCAGCTTTTCTGAGTGAGAGTTCGTAACCTCTTACAGTCACTTCAATCGGGTCACCGAGAGGAGCAACCTTTCGTATATGTACTTCTGCTCCCTTTGTCATTCCCATATCCATAATACGTCTTTTCACAGCACCTTCACCGGAAATTTTCTTCACTTTCACGGTCTGACCTATCTTTACATCTTTAAGTGTCATAAAATATACTCCTTTATACCATTATTTTAATTGCCATTTCCTTACTTACTGCAACTCTTGATTCCTTGACGTTCACAATAAGATTGCCGTTTATTTCGTTTATTATGGTAACACTTCCACCCGAAACAAAGCCGAGGCTTTCAAGAAATTTTTTTGTCTCGGAGTTTCCGCCGACTTTTTTTATTATATTTTCTTCACCGATATTCGCCATAGTCAAAGGCATATCAAAAACCTCCTTATGAATGTTAGTATTTCATAACATATTTATATTAGCATTTACTAACCCAAATGTCAACAGAAAATAAATATTTTACAGGAAATTTAAGATAATTTCGGAATTAATGACAAATTCGCAAGAGCTTGTTGACACTAACTTGTTTATTTTTACAGGCATAATTTATTTTATTTTAACGGGAATGGTAAATTTTCATATCTCTTTTGGAAAAACTTGCACTCGGTGCAGGAGTAATTACTATTCTGATATTCTTCTTTGTTCATGTTGACACAACAGACAAAATATGCTATAATATTGTAAAAATCTTAAACGAAAGGACTTTAATAATATG
>CAMWGS010000179.1 GCA_947173865.1 uncultured Ruminococcus sp. | reverse complement strand
GGTAAGTACGGAATTAAGCAAAAGCACAACGCTTTCCGCCCATTTTGTAAGTTAACAGTGTTTTAATAAAATATAAATACCAACATCGTCTTTAATTTCCTTGAAAATATTGACAAGCGACGGCGGAGGTGTAACACCTTTCTTTACCGAAAAACTCAGACCGTGTGCCTGTCCATCATTATGATAGGGGTCTTGTCCTATTATAACACACTTTACATCGTCATACGAAGTCAGTTTCATTGCGTTAAAAATATCGTACATATTGGGAAAAACTTTCTGTGTCTTATACTCATTTATGAGAGTCTGTCTGAGTTTAAGATAATATTCCTTTGTAAACTCATCTTTCAGAAGTTCGTCCCAGTCGTTATTGAAGTTTACCATAATTTCTCCTTTTTATGCATTTTCATAAACAGTATCTTCATAATATTTGAATTTAACAAGCTTATTTCTTCTGTATGTGAGTGAACCCTGCTGATTGAAAGGTATTGTTTCATAGGCTTCCTTTGAACATTCTATGCGTATATTCTGACCTTTTCTTGTCACAAAGTGCAATTCATAATATTCATCAATCAATTTAACCTGTCCGTTGCTTTCAATCACTCTCAGACGGTCATCACTCTTTCGTATAAGCGTTGCCATTTCAACAATCGGAGCAGATGACTTTTTCTGCATGGGTTCTGAATATTCACTGTTCTTTATCTTTCTGCCATGCTCCTCAGGTACATCTTCCTCAAGAAAAAGTGAAATAAATCTCTGAAATGGCTTGTCACCGCCGAAGGTCACGATTATAACAACCATGACCACGGCAATTGCACCGAACATAATAAGCATATTTCTTATCTCCGGTGACATTGTTATCAGTCCTTTCTTTTAATGCTGTCTTTCGTTCTTTATTTTAATTGATTCCGTTGGGATTCATCTTTGTGAAATTCCAGCTGTCAGCACACATTTCGTCAATTCCCGACTTTGCTTCCCAGCCGAAAATTTCCTTTGCCTTTGAAGCGTCTGCATAACAGATTGCAATATCACCAGCACGACGTTCCGTGATTCGTTTCGGAATGGGCTTTCCGCAAGCTTTTTCATATGCTGCCACAACTTCCAGAACACTTGACCCCTTACCCGTACCAAGATTTACAGGCTCAAAGCCGTTGTGTTTCATGGCGTAGTCTATGGCACATACATGACCGCTTGCCAAGTCCATAACGTGAATATAGTCTCTTACGCCAGTTCCGTCGGGTGTGTCGTAATCATCACCATACACACTGAGCTGTTCCAGTCTGCCTGAAGCAACCTGTGCAATATAGGGAACAAGATTATTTGGAATACCGTTGGGGTCTTCTCCGATAAGTCCACTACTGTGAGCTCCGATAGGATTGAAGTAACGGAGTGCAACCGCACTGAATTCACTGTCTGAAACACAAACGTCACGGAGAATCTGTTCAATCATAACTTTTGTATAGCCGTAAGGATTAGTGGCAGAAGTCGGCATATCCTCTGTATAAGGTGCTTTGTTGTTCATGCCGTAAACAGTCGCAGACGACGAAAAAACAATTTTCTTACAACCGTTTTCACGCATAACCCTGAGAAGAACAAGTGTGCCGTGAATATTATTTGTGTAGTATTCAAGCGGTTTTCTGACAGACTCACCGACAGCTTTAAGTCCTGCGAAATGCACAACCGCATCAATGTCATTTTTGCCGAAAACCTCAGAAAGAGCATCATAGTCACAAATGTCAGCCTTGACAAAAGTAACTTCTTTACCACTGATTTTCTCGATTCTTCCGACTGCCGCCTCCTTGGAGTTGCTGAGATTATCAACAATCACAATTTCATATCCGTTTTCAAGAAGTTCAACGCACGTATGACTTCCGATAAATCCCGTACCTCCTGTAACAAGAATTTTACCCATAAAAAGTCCTCCTAAAAAATTTCTCTACTTTCTATTATATTATATTTTCACGATTTTTGCAAGATATAATTGAAAATTTCTTATAAATATGTTATAATAGTGCAAATAAATAATACGGAGGTAAATATGCAGAAAATTCTCGGTTATATGCGTAAGGCTATTCAGGAATATAACCTTATAAGTGATGGCGACAGAATATGCGTCGGTATTTCGGGAGGAAAGGATAGTCTTGTCATGCTCAGAGGTCTTGCCCTGCTAAAACGTTTTATCGGAATTAATTACGAAATTGTCGGTCTTACCATTGACCCACGATTCAACGGTACTGAAGGAGACTATTCTGCCGTAGCGGAATTCTGTGCCGAATGTAATACTGACTATCATATTATTTCAACCCATATCGGTGAAATTGTTTTTGATGTACGGAAAGAACCGAATCCATGTAGTTTATGCTCACGCATGAGACGTGGTGCTATTCATAACGCTGCCACTGAACTTGGCTGTAATAAAATAGCTCTCGGTCACAATTACGACGACGCTGTTGAAACATTTATAATGAATCTTTTTACTGAGGGACGAATAGGTTGCTTTTCACCTGCCTCCTACATGGAAGATAAAAATATACATATTATCCGTCCTCTTGTTCTTGCACCTGAGCGTGCAATAAAAAAAGCTGCTCTGAAAAATAATTTTCCCGTAGTAAAATCTTTGTGTCAGGCAGACGGTTACACTAACCGACAGCAGACAAAAGATTTTATTGCAGAAATGGAAAGAAAAAATCATGGCTTTAAAGACAGAATTTTTGGTGCAATGCAACGTGCCGATATCGACGGCTGGGGTATAAAATAATTAAAAAAGACTCTCCCAAAGGAGAGTCTTTCTTTATATCGTATGGACACAAAAATTTTTAATTAGTCATTCTTCTTTCTGAGAACGAATGCTGTACCGATTGCAACTGCAAGACCTGCTGCTGCTACGCCGACACCTGCAACACCTGTCTTAGGTGAACTGCTTGAACTGCTGTTCTTATTATTGCTGCTTGTTGTATTGTTGTTATTGTTGTTATTTCCACTTGTTGTAGGCTGTGTACCTGTAGTAGGTTCTGTTCCAGGCGTTGTGGGCTGTGAACCTGTTGTTGTAGTAGTTGTTGTTGTAGAAGTAGAAGATGTAGAAGATGTAGAAGTTGCGGATGTAGATGTTGTTGTTGATGTAGATGTGGAAGTTGATGTAGACGTAGATGTAGAAGTTGATGTAGTTGTAGTAGTTGTAGTAGTTGTTGTTGTAGATGTAGATGTAGTTGTAGTAGTTGTTGTACCATCTTCAATCTCAATCCAGCCGTTGTCAAGACCCTGAGTAAATACCCAAGCCTGCATAAGCTGACCTGTACGGTCATCTACCTTGTTAGTAAATCTATCCATAGCGTTAGCTGAGCTTCTGTATATAATATCAATAGGATATTTATCTCCTGCTGCAACATCTGAAGGAAGGGAGAATGTAATTGTATAAAGTACGCCGTCATAACCAAAGTCACCGTCGCCTGACGTTGTACAGAAAACGCCTCCTGGATATTCTTCAGTAGTAAGTGAAAGGTCAGCACCACCGTCTCCTAAGTTAACCTCTGCCTTACCGGTTCTTTTCTTTAAAATTGTCAGACGTGAATCATAGTCTATATGCATACCAGTAGGAGCAAATAACTCAGAAGCACCTGAAACAGTTACAGCAACCTCAACAGGAGTATTGCTTGCAACAAGGTTCTGAGCCTCAGCAAGAGTGAGAGTTATCTTATCAACTGAAACTGTGGGCTTGATAGTAGAGCTTGCGATTTCAGCGTCAGTAAAACCATTATTAGGTCCTTTAATTTCGTCATCAGCAAAAGCAGAAATTGAAGTAGCAGAAACTGCAACAGCAGAAATTGCAAGTGCAGCAAAAGCTTTCTTTAAATAATTATTCTTCATTATTGTTTATTCCTTTCAAATAAATTAATTTTTTGTATGGTGTCTGCCGCCACCCGACGGCAGATATTAAACATTATTATTTGTTACTAGAAAGTACCTGTTCCCAAATAACTTCCTCACTGTCGGTGTTGCCGGTTCTGGAAATCAATGCATAGTACGCTGAAATACATGTAGCATCAACTGCGTCTACTAATCTGTCACTCTTTGAAGCTTTCCAGTTATCCTCAATTACCATGCTACCCTGGTTAACATCACCAAGGAATGCAGCAAAATCGTCATAAACCGAATCAGGTCCTGTAACAAGAACGGTGTTTGATATTGAAAGCTGAACATCATTTGCTGTAAGACCTGTCATATAACCTGCAGAAATTGCTGCATAGTAACTCCGAGCCTGTGTAACATCTATTGCGTCAACAAGATTATCAAGGTTTATATCACCCTTTACGCCGATATAAGCTATAACTGAAACATTATATCCGCTTGCGTCCTTAAGAGTGTCACCCTTTGCAAGAACTGTTTTGCCTGTTTCGTCAACAATATCCTCGCCTGCGTAAACCAAAGCTACATTATACTTGAATGTTGTATTGTTCTTTGTAAACTTTTCAGCAGGTGATGCTTCAAAGTCAAATAAGTCGACAATATCAATTTCTTCTGTTTTATCGTCAACGTAAGTTACATTAAGAGTAAGTCCACTTACCTGTTCTTTATGGAATTCCTTTTCATAGCTGTAATAGAAACCATAACCTTCTGCTTCAGCTGCTACAGACAAGCTCTTAACTTCACCACTTAATACAATACCTGTATTAGTTGAAGTTGATGTTGATGTAGAGCTGTCAGATGATGTTGATGTGGAGTTTGTTGTTGTAGATGT
>CAMWGS010000178.1 GCA_947173865.1 uncultured Ruminococcus sp. | reverse complement strand
CCGTTTTCAACTATGATAACACAAATACCAGTGATTGTCAAGCGGTTTTTTAGTTAATTTAAAAAAATATTTTCAGACTATTGACATTTAATCGTTTTTAAGGTATAATGCTAATGTTGAGTGCTGATGTGGCACAGTCGGTAGCGCAACGCCTTGGTAAGGCGTAGGTCGTCGGTTCAAGTCCGATCATCAGCTCCAACTAAAAAAGTAAAAAATAGGCACATTTTCATGTTTGAGAATGTGCCTGTTTTTTTATTATTGGAAATTTATACTTTATTTATACATCATTTTCAGAAAAACATAAAATTCTGCTGTAATTCGTAGCTTTCAGCCGGTCTTTTCTTTTGTTTTTTCAATAGTTTCCACTTATCTTTTTGTTATTAGCATATTCTGTAAAACGTTGGCTGCTTCTTCATCGGCTTCTGCTATGCAGTGTAAATACTTGTTTGTTGTTGATATGTCACCATGTCCGAGACGTTCTTGAACTTGTTTAAGATTAACTCCACCATATAGGAGCAAGGTTGCAGAAGTATGCCGTAAGCTATGAAATTTACGGTGTTTAAGACCATGCTTTTTTAAGAACTTGCTAAAATGCTTTGTGGGGTGTCTGAGGGTTCATAATTTCACCATTGTTCTGAGTGAATAACCAGTTTTCATCATGCCACATTTCCGTCTACTCAATAGCCTGTTTTTTCTTTTCAGCTTTTAACAGTCGTATAAGTTCAATGCAATATCTGTTTACCGTGATAGTTCTGATTTCATAGTCTTTAGGCGGTTTAATTGCTGTTGGTTCGCCGGCTACTTTATAGGCAGAACGTTCAACGGTAATTTTGTTTGTTTGATAATCAATATCACTGAATTTCAGTCCGACAAGTTCACCGCACCGACAACCAGTCATAATTGCAAGCTGTATCAGTACTTGAAACTGTAACGGCTCATTTTCTAAGCATGACAACATTTCCGCTGCTTCTTGTTTGCTGAATATCTCAATTTTTGGCGTTACTGTTTTCGGAATGGTAAGTTTTTCGGAGTTTGCCGGATTATTTGAAATAATATCGAGTTTAACCGCCTGCCTAAATATTGATTGTAAAATAGTAAGTTTTCGTTTGATTGTTGCATTTGAAAGTTTTGGGTTTTCATTGTCTGCTGAACCGTCCTTTTTCATTTTCTGCCTGTTTTGAAGTCATGTTCTTGTCAGGTTTCCACGTCATTGACTTTACAATCTGTTTACCGTTGGTATCATATCCACACGAAACACGGAATAAATAACTGTTTTTTTGATTTCTTATGCTTGCCATTATTAAAATACCCCCTTGATTTTGTTTTGAGGATATGTTATAATAAGCTTGGAATGAAGCTTTCATAAATATCCTGTTTATGAATAATTTTCAGAAAATGCCGTCCACCTATCCAAAACCGGACGGCGTTTTTTATACCTGCTCCAAAATGATTTTTTATTCTGAAAATCATGAACTTTTGTTACTTTTGCTTTTTTTACTGTTGATTTTGTCTGTTTTAAGGTGTTTTTTGCGGTTCAATAGTTGTTGTAACTGTTGTGAACTGCCTTGTACTTTTGTGAACAATAAGCTAAAATATCAGCGGATTGACTTTAATAGTTTCTTTGGGATTTCCACCACTGGCACGGAAAATCTTTTCACGCTTTATATAATTCATATCTTCCAAAATGTCTAATGGTTCAACACAATCGGCAGTTTTAAGCGGACGGCATAAAATAAGTAATTCATGTTTTGACAGCGTATCTTTATCGGATTTTTTCAATTTTTGCAGTATGTATTTAGCGTTTTTTATTTCCGTCGGCTCTGATGCACTGCCTGACAATGCATTCAGTGCATGATTTTCCGCCCACGTCGCTATTGCTATTGAGTTCATGGCGGTCTGACCTGTAAGACGTTTTGACGGTTCATGTTCGCAAATGTGAAGTATTCCTGCTATTCTCAACGCCCTGCCGAATTGTTTTGAAGCCCATTCTTTCAGGTTCTCGAATGTTCCGCCGTCTCTGATTTCCTTTTGTAAGTGACTGAAATAGTCAGAAAACAATAATTCTGCTTCCCTGTCACACACTATTACAGGCATTTCAGACGTTGACGGCATACGGAGCAGGCGGTTTATTAAGTCGCTGTACTGCTTCTGAAGCTTTGGCGATACGTCCGGACTTGTCATTTTCAGGTGTCCTGCTCGGCTTTCAGGGAACGAAAACAGGAAACGGTGAATAAATCCACGTCCGACAAACTGCCTGTTGTTCATGGCTTCCGTAAAGTGTTCAGGCTGTACCATAAGCCCCATAGTAAGCAACGGTTTTTTCAGTTCAATGTTTTCTTTGGTACGTCTCAGAATGGTGTAATTCGCACCGTCATAAGCCTTTAAAAAGATGTTGATGTTAGCTTGACCGTTTGAATAGATACCGCTCAGAACGTCAAACACACTGCCCTCATCGTCTATAATGCCAATCTTTCCGCCCTGCCTGTACATCTCCATCGCAAGTGCTTCAGGCGTTGCATCACTGACATTCAATACTAATTCATGTTTCCTTTCAAGGCTTGCAAGCTGCTTTGCATAGGTCTTTGCCGCCTGTAAATCAGTTTTCAGTGCCTTTGCTCTTTTATTTTCCAAATATGCACGCTCTGTTTTGTAATCATCAATTTCAAGAGCGTGTATTTTATTATACCTTTTCTGAAAATCGTCAATCGGTTTCATGAACTCTTTAAGGCTTCCTGACTTTCTTTCACCCGGTGAAGCTACTGTGATTGTATAGAGGTTCAAAGGCTCTGTGTGGCTGTTTCCCGTATGCTTTATGACCGCTTTTCCCTGCACGCATAGTGAAAGGACTGAAAGCAACGGCAGTATTGACATTTCCGGTACAACCTGCACATAGTCTGATACCGCTTGTAGATATTCACGGAGTAACGGCGGTAAGTTCTGCATAGGGAACGGAGCAGGTTTATTTACTTTGTCGAAACTCTCCGGCTGTTCCCATTGTTCCGGTTCATCTGCTTCAGACTTTTTCTTTAACTGGTCGAGATATTCCGCACGGTCAAAGCTTTCCGCACGTCTGACAAGGCTCTGCAAGCTCTCTGTAAGCCTTTTGCGGTCGTTTACAAGTGCTTCATTAGCGTCCTTGCAGTTATTCCATACGTCTGACGGTGCTGTAATAAAAGCTGTTCTGTGATTCATGCAGAGTTTTTCAAGCTCACCTGTAGCTTTCTGACCTGCTCCGTCGTTGTCCATAGCGATTATCAGCACTGTTTTTGATGTGTCATAATCAAATATTTTTTTGATATTGCTTGTCGAACCCAATCCGATACAGGAAAAACCACATTCCGTAACGCTCATACAGTCTATTTCACCCTCGACGACAAAACAGTAATTATTATCAAGTGCCTGAATGTTGAGGATATGTGCCGTACCTCGTTTCTGCTTGATGTTCTCTGTCGTGCTACGCCACATAAAAGAAGTGTCTGAGGTTGGAATTATGACCGCTGTTGTGGTTCGATTTTCCTGATATCTGAAGTCCGATACATAACCGCAACGGAATTTTCTTTGTGTTTCCGTAGATATTCCACGTCTTGTTAAATAGTCTGTTTTGTAAAGGTTACTTTCGGCAAATGCAAAGAATTTTGTATAGTCCTTGCTGTTGGTGTAACAATGCCGTATTTGCTTGACAGCTCATTCAGAACAGTCTTGAAATCGCCGATATTGTTCAACGCTCCGTACAGACTGAAAATGTCACCGGACTGCTGACAGGCAAAACAGAAATATGTGTCAGTGTCCGGATAAACCGTGAACGCACCCGAATGGTTGTTACCCATACCGCTGTTGCAGAACGGGCATATATACTGGTTCTTTCCACCTGATTTCTTTGTGATTTCCTGCACGTACTCAGACAGAAAAGGCTTGATTTTGTCTTTTACTTCGTTCAATTGTTTTTCCTCCTAAAATAAACAGCAGACACATATTTCAATATGCCTGCTGTTTATATTTATTTCCATAAATTTTCACTTCTTATCAAAATGGTATATCATCATCTGATATTATTTTTTCATAATATGTAGCACCGGTGTCAGTCCGTTTATTTCCGTCTTTGATGAATTGTTGTTGCATCTCCCATTCGGCTTCTGCTGCACATTCATTATAAAAACAATCATTATAACAATCACAACTTTTACAGTGGTATTCATCAAATGTAGCTCTACATTCTTCATCTTCTTCAAAATAATCATCAAGAAACGCCCTTGCAACGTCATCACAGAAATACTCTTCCGGATGGTCAAGCAGATATTCCATAAATGCCGATTCTGCTTCTTCTTGTTCTTTCATGTATGCTTCAACTTCTTCCTGCTCAGTCATGTTCTCACCCCCGTTCTTTTATAGCTCTCTTAACTGTATGATTTTCTTTCGGAGTAGCTTGTTCTCTTCTATCGGTCTTTTCTGATATACTTGTATCTGTCAAGAAGTTCGTCAATGGAGCAGTCAAGAGCATTTGCTATCTCTGTTAAGACCGCAACAGACGGTACTTTTGTACCGCTTTCATAGTGTGCAAGGTTTACACGGTTTACATCAACCGCACTTGCAAGCTGTTCCTGCGTGAAGCCACGTTCAAGGCGGATATTTTTCAGATTTTCGCCCAGTGACATGATATCACTCCTTTCTATTTTATTTTCGGGAGTGGACATTCAGAGGATTTTGTGGTATAATAAATAAAAAGCCACAAGGAGC
>CAMWGS010000177.1 GCA_947173865.1 uncultured Ruminococcus sp. | reverse complement strand
TCGGACAACAATGAAGATTCAGGATTAAGACGTATTGCCCTTTGACGTTCTTTGCAATCGGGCGGTGCAACCTCAACATTTATTATTATATTTTTACGATTTTCATCAGTACTGAAAAATTCAGCTTTGTCAAGTCTTTTCAGTGCTTCTTCCATAGAATCAATTCTTGTGTCCAATTCAACACCATAAAGTTCATCATCTGACATTCCTCTTTCCCTTTCAAGTAACATATTTTCAACTTCAATGAAAAATTCGTCATATCCATAGGCACAATACGGAAAATCAAAAGTAAACCATTTCCAACCTTCTTCATCATTGCTTACATCATTTTCAATCAGTAATTTTTCATACGCTTCATAAGACAACGCTGAAATATACGGGCGAAGTCCTTCGTCAAAAATAAAAGCATAATAATAAAAGTTTTCATTATGTTCATTACGCAGGGAAGATACCGCATTCTGAAAAGCCGACTGCAAAGCAGTCACCATTTTTTCGTCATACATAATAACACTCCTCTGTGTTAAATTTTCAGCCCGAATGCAAGCCATCTGCCGTCTGAATCCTCAATAACAAATTCCCGTTACTGTAATCCGTAACATCAAGAGACCTGATAATTTTAACGCCTTTTTCTGAAAACTCTTTTTCAAGAAATTCCTGATTATCCGTATATAAATAAGCATCGTAACCATATCCGTACAACTCACGGTTAGGGAAAATTCTGTCTGTAGACAATTCAAGCAGAATTATTTCTGTTTTGTCCCTGTAAAGACATATATGCGGTTCTTTACATTCCATGTACTCAACCGCCCCGAATCCCAGACAGGAGACATAAAATTCCGCTGTTTTCCTTATGTCAGGAACAGGAAAAATACAACTAAGTCCGATTAAATTCATATTATTACCTGCACTAAATATAATATTATAAAAACAGGTGACGGAACTGTTATGAACCGTCACCCGAATAAAGTCCGATTCACAGCCGAAAATTTTCGGATTGCAAATCAGCAATCAGCAATGCCAACTGCCGATTGTCAGTTGTTGATGAACTTATCTTCTTCGTTGTTCCAGCTGTAAAGCTTTCTGATTTCCTCACCTACCTTTTCGGAGGGGTGTTCAGCAGCAAGCTTTCTCATAGCACGGAAATGTGCCTGACCACCGGCAGCAGACATATCAAGAAGAAATTCCTTAGCAAATGAACCGTCCTGAATATTCTTGAGAATCTGCTTCATAGCCTTCTTTGTATCTTCTGTGATAACCTTAGGACCTGTGATGTAGTCACCGTATTCGGCAGTATTTGAGATAGAGTATCTCATACCGGCAAAACCGCTCTGATAGATGAGGTCAACGATGAGCTTCATTTCGTGGATACACTCAAAGTAAGCGTTTCTCGGGTCATAACCTGCTTCAACGAGAGTTTCAAAACCTGCCTGCATCAATGCACAAACACCACCGCAGAGTACAGCCTGTTCGCCAAAAAGGTCTGTTTCTGTTTCTGTTCTGAAAGTTGTTTCAAGAACACCTGCTCTTGCACCGCCGATGGCAAGACCGTAAGCAAGTGCCTTTTCCTTAGCCTTGCCTGTAGCGTCCTGATGTACGGCAACGAGACAAGGAACACCCTTGCCAGCCTGATATTCACTTCTTACAGTGTGTCCGGGTCCCTTAGGTGCAATCATTGTAACGTCAACGTCAGCAGGAGGTACAATCTGACCGAAGTGAATAGCAAAACCGTGAGCAAACATAAGCATATTGCCTGCTTCGAGGTTAGGTGCAATATCGTTCTTGTACATTTCAGCCTGCTTTTCGTCGTTGATAAGAATCATGATGATGTCAGCCTGCTTTGCAGCCTCAGCAGCAGTGAAAACTTCAAAGCCCTGAGCAACAGCCTTGTCCCATGACTTAGAGCCTTCATAAAGACCGATGATAACTCTGCCGTTGTCACCGAGTGACTCCTTAGCGTTGAGTGCGTGTGCATGACCCTGACTGCCGTATCCGATTACAGCAATTGTCTTTCCGTAGAGAAGGGAAAGGTCGCAGTCCTGTTCATAAAAAACCTTTGCAGTATTTTCCATTTCTGGTTACTCCTTTGAATTAATAAATTTATTATATTGTCCTTTTAAGACAACTATAATCACACTGTTATTTTACAGTTTTAAGACAACGTTCGCCACGTTCAACGGCGACAATACCTGTACGGCACATTTCCATGATACCATATGGCTTTACAAGTTCAATAAAAGCATCTATCTTTGATGTTTCGCCTGTAAGCTCAATTGTAAGCGACGACGGATAATAGTCAACAATCTTTGAGCGGAAAATCTCAACGGCTGTCATTATATCCTGTCTTGTTTCAGGCTTGTTTCTTACCTTTATAAGAAGAAGTTCACGGATAACGGTCTCATGCTTGTCAAGCACTTCAACTTCCTTTACGTCATGAAGTTTGTCAAGCTGTCTGATTATACGGTCTTTTATCTCCTCATCACCGTGAAAAGCTATAGTAATACGTGAAAACTCACTTGATTCGGTTTCGCCCACTGTCAGACTGTCAATATTGAAGCTTCTTCTTGTGAACATTCCCGAAACTCTTGAAAGCACACCTGCAATATTTGATACGATTACACCTATTATGTACTGTTTAGCCATTTCACTCACCTCACTTTATTTCTGTAATAATATCGTCGATTGAACCACCCGGCGGAAGCATAGGCAGTACAAATTCATCACAGTCAACAGCACAGTCAATAACAAAAGTACCATCATATGCAAACGATTCCTGAACGGCGTTTCTGAGTTCGTCCTTAGTGAATACTCTCACACCCTTTGCACCAAAAGCCTCAGCAAGCTTTACAAAATCGGTCTTGCGTCCGTCAAGTGTTGTATTTGAATAATGCCTGTCAAAGAAAAGTGTCTGCCACTGGCGAACCATTCCGAGTACACCGTTGTTCATGATTACAACTGTAAGGGGAGTATTCTGTGTAACAGATGTAGCGAGTTCATTGAGATTCATACCAAAACTGCCATCACCTGTAAAGAGAATACTTCTTCTTCCTGTAGCCTCTGCCGCACCGATTGCCGCACCCATACCGAATCCCATAGTACCAAGACCACCGCTTGTAAGGAATGTTCTCGGTTTTCTGAGAGGGTATCTCCGAGCCGTCCACATCTGATGCTGTCCGACATCTGTAACAATATTGGCATCTTTTTCATATTCGCTTACAATGTCAACGATTGCAAACGGGTCAAGTTCCCTGCCCGACCTTGCACTTTCAACACGCTGTACTTCTTCTGCCTTAAGTTCGTCAATACGTGCAGACCATGCTTCATGCTTCTTTTCCTCAACTATAGCCGTAAGACGTTCGAGAGCGTCTTTTATGTCTCCCTGAACGGCAAGATTTGCAGGAATATTCTTGTCAAGTTCCGCACTGTCAATGTCTATGTGAACTATTCTGAAATTCTTTGCAAAACGGTTCTTGTCGCCTGTTGCTCTGTCTGAGAATCTTGCACCGAGTGCAATAACCAAATCAGCCTCATCTTCAGCAACGGACGAAGCATAGTGACCGTGCATACCCTGCATACCGAGAAAATGTGGATTATCAGCAGGAACAGCCGAAAGTCCCATAAGAGAACAACCCATAGGTGCATCAATCTTGTTAGCAAAAGCAACAAGTTCGTCTGATGCCTTTCCTGCGATAATGCCACCGCCGAAATAAATATAGGGGCGTTCACATGAATTAATAATTTCAGCTGCTTCTTTCAGTTTGTCGTCTGGTGCAAAGCTGAGGGGATAAGGAACAACAGGCTGACTTTCAGGTGTAAACTCACATTTTGCAATCTGTACGTCCTTCGGAATATCAACAAGAACAGGTCCGGGTCTGCCTGACTTTGCGATTTTGAAAGCCATACGGAGAGTGTCAGCAAGTTCAGAAACATCTTTAACAATGAAATTGTGCTTTGTAACAGGCATTGTAACACCGACAATATCAACTTCCTGAAAACTGTCACGTCCGATAAGACTGCACGGAACGTTACCTGTAATGGCAACCATAGGAACAGAATCAAGATAAGCCGTAGCTATTCCCGTAACAAGATTGGTAGCACCGGGGCCTGAAGTAGCGATAACTACACCTACTTTTCCCGTAGCTCTTGCGTAGCCGTCGGCAGCGTGGGAAGCACCCTGCTCATGTGCTGTGAGGACGTGCTTTATACGGTCACGGCAGAGATAGAGTTCATCAAAAAGATTGATAACCTGTCCTCCCGGATAGCCGAAAACAGTATTGCATCCCTGTTCGATTAAGGTTTCAACAACAATTTTTGCTCCTGATATTTTCATATTAAAAAGTCCTTTATGATTAAATTTTCTCTGATTTCATGTATTAACAAACAAGCCACCGACATTCTGCCGGTGGCTCTACTAAGCTTCATTGCTCTGAATAATACATTGAATCAGGCGAGAGACTCAGCGGTGAACGGGCAGAATGAATTGAGACACAAGCCGCTAAGGACTGTGCCGATAATAATGACTATGTCAGAAAAAATAAAAACAGCGTTCATTTTGCTCAACCTCCTGAATACTCTTTAACTAATATAATATCACTTTATTATCGCAAAATCAATAAAATCACAAATATTCAGCGAAATTCTATAAAAAAATTTTTTCAGAATATATGAAATTGTGCATTTTTATCCCGATATCTGCATAAAAGACCGTATAACATAATTAACATGAATAAAATGAAATAATTGTTGACATACAAAACTTAATGTTATATAATAA
>CAMWGS010000176.1 GCA_947173865.1 uncultured Ruminococcus sp. | reverse complement strand
TTTACTTTCCGAGCGTCTTACACATCTTCCACCCATATTCCAGTAAGTTCCTTAATGTTTTCGTCGATATTCTTTTCATCATTAACTTTTGTATTCAACCAAACGTAAATCCTGAAAAGCATATCCCCGAAAACATTACGGAACTTACGGGAATAAGCGACGAAGATGTGAAAGACGCTCCGAAAGAAAAAGAAGCTATACAGAAGTTCATGGAGTTCTGCGGTGAAAATCCCGTACTCGTGGCACACAACGCAAATTTTGATACAACATTTATAAATAAAGCCTGCAAACGCAGTAATATTGACTTTGAATACAACTGGATTGATACTCTTATTCTTTGTCAGGTAATGCTTCCCGAAATAGGACGGCATAAACTGAATTATGTCGCAAAAAAACTTAAACTCGGCAAGTTCGACCACCATAGAGCGTCAGATGATGCTTTTATGCTTGCAAAGATATATATTGAACTTATCGGACGGCTTGTCAGTGAAAAACATATAAAAACCCTTGACGACCTCAATTCAAAAACAAATGAAGTTGATGTCAAAAAACTGAAATCATACCATCAGATTATACTTGTAAGAAATCAGGCAGGTCTCAAGAATCTTTACCGACTTGTATCATACAGTAACCTTGACTATTTCTACAAAAAACCGCTTATTCCGAAGTCTGTTTTACAGTCGCACCGTGAGGGACTTATTTTCGGCAGTGCCTGTGAAGCGGGAGAACTCTTTCAGGCGATGCTCAATAATAAATCGGAAGAAGAAATAGAAAAGCTTGCAAAATTCTATGACTATCTGGAAATTCAGCCGATATGCAACAATGAGTTTATGGTACGTGAGGGAACAGCCGAAAATGACGAAGAATTGAAGAACTATAACAGGCGTATTGTGGCACTGGGTGAAAAACTGAATATTCCCGTGTGTGCAACCTGCGATGTTCACTTTATAGACCCGAAAGACGCTATTTACCGTAAAATTATTCTTGCAAGTATGGGTTTCAAGGACACCGAAAACCAAGCCCCTCTTTATTTCAGGACAACGGAGGAAATGCTTGCGGAATTTCAGTTTCTCGGTGAGGACAAGGCGAAGGAAGTCGTTATTACAAATACAAATATGATTGCCGATATGGTTGAAGTGGTAAGACCTATACCGAAAGGAACTTTTACCCCTACTATCGACGGTGCGGAAGAAGAACTTAAAAAAATCACTCATGACAAGGCATATGAAATATACGGCAACCCGTTACCCGAAATCGTTGAAAAACGTCTTGACAGGGAACTTTCTTCAATCATAAAACACGGCTTTTCAGTTCTCTACATAATCGCACAGAAGCTTGTATGGAACTCTGTTGAAAACGGTTATCTTGTCGGCTCACGAGGTTCTGTAGGTTCGTCGTTTGTTGCGTCAATGGCAGGAATATCGGAAGTAAATCCGCTCCCACCGCATTATATATGTCCGAAATGCAAACACAGCGAATTTCTTACAGACGGTCAGTATGGTTCGGGTTTTGACCTTCCGCCGAAAAAATGTCCCGAATGTGATACCGATATGCTCCGTGAGGGACATGACATTCCTTTTGAAACCTTTCTCGGATTTGACGGCGACAAAGCCCCTGATATAGACCTTAATTTTTCAGGTGAATATCAGTCGCACGCTCACCGTTATACAGAACAGCTTTTCGGAAAATCAAACGTTTTCAAAGCAGGAACTATTTCAGCCGTTGCCGATAAAACCGCTTACGGCTATGTAAAGAAATACTGTGAGGACAACGGAATAACTCTAAATAATGCCGAAATGAACAGACTTGCAATAGGCTGTACAGGTATCAAGAGAACAACAGGACAGCACCCTGGCGGAATGGTTGTTGTGCCGTCAGACTATGAAGTTTACGACTTTACCCCCGTTCAGCACCCTGCGGACTCGGCAGACTCGGAAGTCATCACAACGCACTTTGACTTCAATTCACTTCATGATACAATTCTTAAACTTGACGAACTCGGTCACGTTGTTCCAACACTTTACAAGCATTTAGAAGATTTGACAGGCAAAAAAATAAAGGACGTTCCTACATCAGACCCCGACGTTATAAAAATGTGTACCGATTGCAGTGTGCTTGGCGTTACACCCGAAGAAATATATTGCAAGACGGGAAGTCTCGGTATTCCCGAAATGGGTACAAACTTCACAATACAGATGTTACTTGATGCAAAGCCGACAAAATTCAGTGACTTTTTACAGATTTCGGGACTTTCTCACGGTACTGACGTCTGGCTTGGAAACGCAAAAGACCTCATTGACCAGAATATATGCACTATTTCGGACGTTATAGGAACTCGTGACAGTATCATGACTTATCTGTTATATAAAGGTGTTCCACCTAAAGACGCATTTCAGATTATGGAGTGGACACGTAAGGGAAAGGCTTCAAAGAATTTCACTCCCGAACTTATCGAGATGCTAAAAAGTCACAATGTTCCTGACTGGTATATTGAAAGCTGTCTGAAAATAAAATATATGTTCCCGAAGGCACACGCCGCCGCATACGTTATTGCAGCTATAAAACTCGGCTGGTTCAAGCTTCATATGCCTCTTGAATATTATTCAACATATTTTTCCGTAAGAGGTGAGGACTTTGACGCAGAACTTGCAGTACAGGGAAAATCAGCGGTACGTGCAAGGATAGAAGAACTCAGGGAACTCGGCAATAACCGTTCAAAAAAGGAAAACGACCTTTATGACATTCTGCTGATAACAAACGAAATGATGTCCAGAGGACTTGAATTTCTGCCGATTGACCTTTTCAAATCTCATGCTGTGGATTATCTTGTTGAGGACGGCAAACTCAGAATACCATTCTCGGCAATGAGCGGAGTAGGTGAAACCGCCGCAATGGGTATCTATGAAACGGCACAGAAAGGCGGATTTATTTCAATAGACGAATTCCAGCAGATGAGCGGTGCGTCAAAAACAACAATAGATATGCTTAAAACCATAGGGGCTTTTGGTGATTTACCCGAATCTGCACAGTTATCATTCTTTTAACTTGACTTTGTTTCAGTAATGTGTTATCATAGTATCATGTTAACACGCTAAAGTGATTGGAGGACTCAAATGAAAAATTATGACCTTATTACTCCCGAAGGTACTAAAGATTACCTTTTTGGCGAGTGTATAGTGATACGTGACATTGAAAACACGCTTGTCCGTCTTTTCAAAAGTCACGGATACAGTGAAATGATTACACCCGGACTTGAATTTTATGATGTATTCAACCTTAATTCACGTTATTTCCCTCAGGAAAATTTATACAAGCTTACCGACAGCAAGGGCAGACTTCTTGTAATGCGTCCCGATACTACAATGCCCATAGCAAGAGTAGTGTCAACACGTCTCAGAGATGCAATGCTTCCGCTCAAGCTTTTCTACAATCAGACTGTTTACCGCACCGAACCTGCTCTCAAAGGCAGAAGTGACGAAATAGTACAGACAGGTATTGAATTGATAGGCTCACAACTTAAAATGGCAGACCTCGAAGTTATTTCGACGGCTGTTGAATCACTGAAATCTTTCGGTATGGAATTTTCGCTTGAAATCGGTCATATAGGAATATTCAAGGAACTTGTTGACCGTCTTGAAGTTTCTGACAAGACAAAGGAAAAAATCCGTATGCTTATCGAAACAAAAAATTTCCCTGCCCTCAATGACCTGCTTGATTCTCTCGGAAACAGCAGTGTCACAAACGCTCTTAAAAGTCTGCCTGCACTTTTCGGTGGTGAAGAAGTGTTTGAAAAGGCAGAGGAGATTATGCCTGACGAAAATATAAAACGTCTGCTTGACGAACTCCGTGAAATTTACTGCGACGCTGCCGAAATATGCGGAAACGACGGTGAAATAACTATTGATTTGGGTCTTGTAAACAAGACAGACTACTACACTGGTATTATCATCAAGGGATATTTACAGGGTCACGGAGAAGAAGTTATTTCGGGCGGACGTTATGACAAGCTTATTTCTGAGTTTGGTTATGATATTCCTGCGGTCGGCTTTGCGGTAAATATAAACGCAGTGGCAAAAGTGATAGAGAAAAACGGAATTCTTCCTGTAATGCCGAAAACTGATGCAGTTGTTTATGCGGAAGAAGGGTTTGAAGTTTCTGCACTCAAATCTGCTCAGGAACTTCGTGAACAGGGTCTTGTTGTTGAAATTGCACTGTTCGATGACCTTGAAACCGTAAGAAGTTACGCAAAAGAAAAGAAAATTCCGAAAGTTGTTGTAATAAACAGTGATGACAGGGAGGCAGAAGAATGAACAGACCAATAAGAATCGCTCTTACAAAGGGCAGGCTTGAAAAAGATACAGTCGGTCTTTTTGAAAAACTCGGATTTGACTGTACTGCAATTCACGAAAAGGGCAGAAAACTCATTCTTCCCGTTCCCGATGCAAATCTTGAAGTGGTACTTGCAAAGGCAAACGACGTTATAACATATGTTGAACACGGTGTGTGCGATATGGGTGTTGTCGGCAAGGATACAATAATGGAAATGAAAGGCAAGTTTTTTGAACTTGTTGATTTGGGATTTGGTCGCTGTAAATTTGCACTTGCAACAAAAAAAGGCTATGATTTCTACAGCGGTTACGGTGTCAAGACCATCGCAACAAAATATCCGAATGTTGCAAGAAGTTTCTTTGAAAAAAAGGGAATGGATACCGAAATAATAAAAATCGAAGGTTCTGTTGAACTTGCTCCGCTTCTTGAACTTGCAGACGGTATTGTTGATATAGTTGAAACAGGTACAACGCTCAAGGAAA
>CAMWGS010000175.1 GCA_947173865.1 uncultured Ruminococcus sp. | reverse complement strand
TTACCTGAAATGACGATTTAAGACGAAGTGCTTTTTGTAAGTCGTATATACTTACCTGTCCTATATATCTTGCCACACTCGGACGTGAAGCGGTTTTCGGTGATATGGTCAGACCTTTCGTACTGAAAAACATTGTTGACACGAATAATCCCGCAACAGTTCTTGAAAACGGCTCTCAGTCAAACGAAGTGATTGCAACTATTCCCGAAGAATACAGACAGAATCTTCTTGACGGTATGCTTGGTGTAGCGTCGGGACTTGATGTTTATACGTCGGGAAACTTCACATTCTATGCCAAAACAGGTACGGCAGAAACATGGGAGGGAGATTTTCTCTATATAACAGGCTGTCTTAAAAACGTAAACGATAATGCAGACAATTCTTATGATTATATGAATTACAAGGAAAACGGCTCTTACATAATTGTAATGCAGGTGAGAAACCCACAATATCACGGTCTTGGTTTTGCAAGTGAATCATCTTATTTATATCAGGGAATAGTAAACGCAGTTCTTGAAAATCAGAACTGAATCCCATAACAAAGCGTTTACAGGAGGGTTTTATGGAAACATTTGAAAAAACTGCCGTTAAAGTTTCCGTTGTAAGTATTGCAGGAAATATTATTCTGTCCGTTTTAAAAATGCTTGCGGGTATATTTGCACATTCAGGTGCGATGGTCAGCGATGCAGTACATTCGGCATCTGATGTGTTCAGCAGTATAATTGTGATAATAGGTGTAAAGCTTTCGGCAAAGGCTTCCGACAAGGAACACCCTTACGGTCATGAACGAATGGAATGTGTTGCTGCAATTGTTCTTGCCGTTATACTGCTTGTCACTGGTCTGTTTATCGGTGCTGATGCTTTGAAAACCATTACAGGCGGACACTTCAGAGAACTCAGAACACCCGAATTATTCGCACTTGTCATGGCTGTTGTTTCTATCCTGACAAAAGAGATGATGTTCTGGTACACAAGGTACTATGCAAAGAAACTTGATTCGGGTGCGATAATGGCAGACGCATGGCATCACAGAAGTGACGCACTTTCTTCTGTCGGTGCATTGATAGGAATCGCAGGGGCAAGAATGGGTTTTCCCATACTTGAACCCGTCGCAAGCCTTGTTATCTGCCTGTTCATAGCAAAGGCATCTGTAGATATTTTCAGAGACGCTACAGACAAAATGGTTGACCGTTCGTGCGACGACGAAACCGAAAAAATGATAAGGGAATGTGTTCTTGCACAGAAAGGAGTAAATGGCATAGACCTGCTCCGCACACGTATTTTCGGAAACAAAATTTATGCTGATATCGAAATAAATGTTGACGGAAACAAAACCCTCAGTGAAGGTCATGCAATAGCCGAAAACGTTCATTCTGTAATAGAACGGGAGTTCCCGAAAGTCAAGCATATAATGGTACACGTCAATCCCGACAAATAAAAAAGAACATAATTATAACCCGAAAACGATTGATAACAATCATTTTCGGGCTTTATTTATTATTAAATTAATGTTGCCTTTTAATAGTAAAGCATTCTGATGTTTTAACGAAGCCCAATTTTTCTGCTAACTTTTGTGATGGTATATTAATTGAGTTGCAGGCCCAAACAGGACGTTTGTTTTGATTTAAAATATACTGTATCATCTTTTCGGCAACTATAGCTCCCAAACCCATATGTCTGTATTCACTTCGGGTTTCTATACCTATATCTATTTCATCGGAACTAATAGCTGCGGAAAAAGCCCATGCTACAACGTTTTCTTCTTCCATGATACAATACCCTTTTCCGTAATTCAGAAATTCAGAAGAATTATTCCAAGAAAAAAGAGGATTAACATTTCCTTTTATTCTATTCAATAAATCCTCATCAATCTCACAGATTTTAAAACCTACAGGTAATATTGACTTTTTTTCAAAGGAATTTTTGTGATATTCAAAAAAATAACGTTTTTCCAAAATAAAACCATCTTTAGTTAATAAAAATTCTTTTACTTTTTCATCCGTAACAAATAAAATAAATCGTCTTGGAATTTTACAGTCATCACTTAAAAACATCCCATATACACTATTAAGGAAATGCTCATTATAATCACCATAAATAAATGCAAACCCAGAATAATGCCAGAATAAAGCTGAATGTTTACTTATAAATATATCTCCGCTCTGCACCATTTCGGCTATAGAAAGAGGATAAACCACACCACTCCCTGTTTTATCAATATACTTAACAGCCCTTTCATAGTCAGCTGAAATTATTTTATTCATAATAAGCACCTAAATTCCGATTTATCTTAATAAACATTATATACCATATATGCTGGTTTGTCAACAATAAAACCATAGCACTTCCACCTTACGATTAGAAGTGCTATGGTCTGAATTTTTTTATGAGTAATATTTTTTCTGTATCAATTTAAATTTATGCTTTGAGTGAAATTCCCTGTGATTCAAGATTTTCAATAACCTTGTCCGTAACGGCTGAAACTTCCTCACGGGTAAGTGTCTTATTTTTGTCTGAGAACAGTATTCTTACAGTTATTGACTTGCCTGAATCGTCCGTATACGTATCCGCAACGCTTACTTTCTTTACAAACGGTGAGTTAACGGCATCTATTGCAGAGTCTATCGGTGCGAAACGGTCAGACATGAAAGTGAGGTCAACTTCCATTTCAGGATATCTTGACGGTTCGTCGTAAGTCATATTTTTGGAAACGATTTCGGCGAAATCCGCAATGTCGATTTCTGCATAGACTATTGATGCTTTCTTGTCGATTTTCTTTGCAACAGTCGGATATACAACACCGATTTCACCTATTGTCTTTCCGCCACACATAATAGCATTGAAGTTCTTGGGGTGCTGATATGAATGTTTTGCTTCAATCTTCTCAAAAGAAAGATTTTCGTGTTTTATATCGTCGGCAATAACCGCAAGAATATCACGCAGTTCAAGGTAAATCTGCTCCGTTGATTTGACTTTGCTGAAAAGTGTTATACAAAGCTTTTTACGTTCGTTGCAGAGATTTGTTTCGGGGTCAACGCCGTCGGCAATTCTTCCTATCTCAAACACTCCGAATTCCTGAGAAAAGTCCGTATTATACTTTACCTGACAAAGCTGTGTGGGAACTATCGAACGTCTGATTATCTCGATATTGGGGTTTGTGGCATTCACAAGCCTGATATTATCTTCAATACTTATTCCGAGTGCCTTGTACTCATCGTTGTATACCCACACATAAGAATGAAGTTCGTGAAGATTATACTTCTGTACGAGCAAATCCTTTATTCTGTCCTCAACTGTCTTTTCCTCTGCCATACGTACAGGGTAAAGCGGAGATTCAGCCGTATTGACATCAAAATTGTCATAACCGTAAATACGTGTAATTTCCTCGATAATATCGGCTTTCATTGTGATGTCCTTTGTTGCACGCCACGAGGGAATTTTAACGGAGAATACATCATTTTCTTCTTTTGTCTCAAAACCGAGAGATTCGAGAGTTTTAACAATAGTATCGTTTGAAATTTCAATACCCGTGTATCTGTCAACAAAATCCTTTGTGAAGTCGAAAGCTCTTTCAGGATAACGGAAAGCGTATTCATCGGTGAGTGACGATATTACTCTTGAATCAGGGTCGGAGTCAAGCATGAGTTTTACAAAACGTCCTATAGCGGTGACTGTCATTTCAGGGTCAAGACACTTTTCGTACCTCATTGAAGCGTCTGTACGGTGGGAAAGCCTTACGGTAGACTTTCTTATTGAAACAGCGTCAAAAGTAGCGGATTCAAGGGTAAGGGCAGTTGTGTCGTCAACTATTTCTGAATCGAGACCGCCCATGATACCTGCAATTGCAACGGGATTTTCGTCATTGCAAATCATGAGAGTGTTTTCATCTATATTACGCTCAACACCGTCGAGAGTCTTGAAAGTAAAAGGAATGTCAAAACGTCTTATTCTTATTTTGCTTACTTTTCTTGAATCAAAAGCATGCATCGGCTGACCCATTTCAAGCATAAGATAGTTTGTGAGGTCGGCAAGGAAGTTTATAGCTCTCATTCCGCAGTAGTAGAGACGTACACGCATATTGACAGGGCTGACATTTCTCGTTATATTGTCAACCTGTAAGCATGAATAACGCTGACAGGGGGGGTCATGAATTTTCATGTCAATCTGCGGTAAACTGCCAAACTGACTGAGGTCAACGGTTTCAAGAGGTTTAAGGGGTCTGCCTGTGAGGGCGGAAAATTCTCTTGCTATGCCGTAGTGTCCCCAGAGGTCAGGACGATTTGTGAGGGACTTGTTGTCAACTTCAAAAACAATGTCGTCAATCTGATAAGCTTCTTTAATGTCCGTACCGTTCGGAATATCGTCGGTTATTTCCATGATACCACTGTTGTCGTCGCTGAGACCTATTTCAGACTCTGAACAACACATACCGTTTGAAGTATATCCTGCGAGCTTACGTGGTGAAATTGTTATATCACCGATTTTTGCACCAACCTGTGCAAATGCCGTTTTCATTCCCACTCTTACATTTGGTGCTCCGCAGACAACGTCAACAAGTTCGTCCTTTCCTGTGTCTACTTTAAGAAGGTGAAGTTTCTTTGATTCGGGGTGTTCCTCTACGGACTTTATTTCAGCAACAATAATTCCCGAAATTTCACTGCCTTTCATGAATATTTCATTTTCGACTTCGGCAGTTGACAGTGAAAACTGATGGATAAGAGCGAGTTTGTCAAGACCTGTAAAGTCAACAAATTCCGAAATCCAGTTCATTGATAAAAACATTTTAAGCCTGGTGTGGTAGTGTACACCTTTAATTCCT
>CAMWGS010000174.1 GCA_947173865.1 uncultured Ruminococcus sp. | reverse complement strand
TCTTCTTATCTTGTTTTTATTTTTATTGAAAATATTTCATTTTACAAAATATATAACATAGTAATAAAATTAAAGGAGGGTAAAGAGATGTGTGACAATTTAAACAGAATAATAACAATAGAAGAACTAATGAAACTATTGAATATCGGGAAAAATACGGCATACAGACTTCTTGAAAGCAGAGAAATCAAAGGCTTTATATTGGGAAATAAATGGAAAATACCTATTGAATCAGTCAACAGCTATATTATTAAAATGACTGATGATACAAACTGAAAGGCTTATCATGTAAGCGGTTCGGGTATCAATTTTATGACTTCTAACTTTTTACTATTTATTTTTGTTAATTTTAATTGGGTCTGACAAATGAGAAACTAACGTAAGTAAGCGAAATTTGTCAGGCTTCGGGAGGTGGATAATATAAAGATAATTATTCACTTTCTGATACCTTTTGTGTGCGGAATAGTTTCGCATAAAGGGATTGTTTTTTGACCAGCAGATTAGTCTGCTGGTCATTTTTTGTGTGCTTTTTAACATTAAGATAAATCTGATTAATCAGAAATAAATAATTTTAAAGAGGAAGTGCCAGATATGAATAAATATAGTGCTTTAGTATACTATCGTCCTGTCAAGAATGATAAGAAGGAAATAAAAATAAGTCTTATCTGCAAGAATATTGCAAAATATAGAATAAGTGTTACTGTTGAGAAACTTACAGAGCTTATTGAAAATGGTTATGTGTGGTGTCCTGCAACTTTTATTGGGAATGATAAAAAACAGGACGAACTGGATTCAATACAGATTTTTGCACTTGATTTTGATGGAGATTTATCTTTGCATGATGCACTTGAACGTGCTGAAAGGTATAGTATACCAGTAGCAATGTATTATGAGACTATGAGTTCTGAGAATTATTCGAGATTCAGGTTTGTTTTTATATGCAATCAGGTAGTTGAAGATAAGGATATAGCTGTTCTTATATCCAACTGCTTATGTACTGTATATCCAGAAGCAGACCAGACATCAAAGGATTTCAGTAAACTTTATTTTCCTGGAAAGAACAGTGTCTGTAATGGTGATGTTATGTTTAGCATTTATGATTTGCTTATTAGTACAATGCAGTACCTTGAAGAAAATAATCCTGCTAACAAGGCAAGAAAACTGAAACAGATAGCAAATAAATCGCATATCGTTCTTATGAACGGTAATTTTTATATCCAGGATAACTCCGTAATATATGATTCCAGTGCCTTCTCTTCTTGTAGAGAGAAGGTGGAAAACAATACAATTGACGAATTTTTTAAAAGTGATGAAATAAAAGAAATTACTATATATAATAATATGGTTATTTCCGATAATTCATCAGATAGCAACTATAAAATTTTCTTTTCGAGGTTTTCAAATCAAATTAATACGGGGAAAAGGGAACTTAAACAAAAACTTTCTCCTTGTGCTGGTGAGGTATGTCAATTAATAAATGACTTTATCAATGGAATCAGATTATCCCATAGTGAGTGGTTTGGACTGATGCTCAATCTGATTCAACTGAGTGGCGGAAAACAGTTATTTATGAATATTCTCGAAAAATATTCGGAGCAGTATGGTGATATTCAAAGAAAATTTATACAAATGGAATGTGCTATAAGAGGAGATTACCATGCAGCAAGATGTGACAGTTTTTGTCCCTATTCTGAAAATTGCAACCATGAATCAAATATGTGCTATACATTAAAAACATCGGGAAGAAGAATAGTTGAAATTGAAGATAATGTTCACTATAAATCAATAGATGATATGCGAGATGAATTATGTGAAAAGATAAAAAAATCATTGATTTTACCTGGCATCAGAGTAATAAAAGCACCTGCTGGAGCAGGAAAAACTTATGCTTGTTTACAGGCGGTAAAGCAATCAGACAAGCAGTGTATTATGGCTTTGCCTAATGCAAGACTTATGAAAGAAATTGAATACAAGGCAAAGAAAATGGGAGTATCTTGTATTTCGTATCCTGTTGTTGAAGAATTGCTTGATAAGTTGCCTGATGGGCTTTCAGAGGAAATCAGGAATGCTTATACGATTGGTGACGAAACGGCTGTAAACTTTATTTTACGAGATTCTCAGAATCCTTATGCAATGTCATACCTTAATCAAATCAGTACTGCACATAAATTCAAGGGACAGCTTGTTTTGACTACTCATGCGAGATTGTTGAATCTGAAAGAAGATTATCTCAGTACAAAATATGTGATAATTGATGAGGATATTTTACCTATGATAATGCAGACAAAATCAGTATTGAGAAATGAAGTGATTAGGTTGATTTACAGCTTACAGAACAGCGAAGATTATATTGACGGAAGACTGATAAATAAGCTGAAATCAATTGTAAATGTGAATCAGTATGAATTTATTTCAGCTCTCTCAGATGACTTTATATCATATAATAAGTCTGTTCTAAAAAATCATACAGAATGTTGTAAATCAAATCTGTTTCAGTCATTATCAGCTGAGTGTTTTTATCATGATTCGGAAAGAGATGATATACTGTTTATATATGAAAAGAAACTTCCTGAATGTAACTGTATTATTTTATCAGCAACAGCAGATAAAGAGATATATTCAAAAGTATTCAATGACAGACTGAGTGAATTTTATGATATGGGATATTTGAAATATAAAGGTGATTTGATTATTCATGCAGACCATACATACAGTCACGATTGCTTTAATCAGAATCCAGAACTGATGAAGGAAATATGTGAAAGACATTCCGATTGTGCAGTTATTTCTTTTAAGAAGTACGCAAAATATGGAGGAATATATCTTGGTGCTGCACAGGGATTGAACTATTTGCAGGGTCAGAATATAGTTGTAGCTGGCACGTTCCACAGACCCGATTATGTATATAAACTCTGGTTTATGCAGATATTAGGCTGTATTCCAAATGATGTAATGGCAAAAAGAAGAGTACAGAGAAACGGCTTTTCATTTCCTTTTATGACTTTCAAGGATTCATTTTTGCAAGCAATCCAGTTATATATGATAGAAAGCGAACAGGAGCAGGCGGTTGGCAGAGCAAGGCTTGTTTCATATAAATGTACAGTACATTTGTATTCAAATTTTCCTTTACTACAGGGACAAATTGATTGTAATAATTTACAAAAAAGTATGTACAAATACTGAAAATTATGGTATAATGAAATTATTCCAAATCGGAAAATAATAGAACGGGGTTGTAAAGATGGACAATAATAACAACACTCCAAATTTGGTTTTTGAAAATTTGTCATCAGTTTCAAGTCAGCACAAAGATACAAATAATGTAAATTATCCTGATATTAACAAAGAATATGGTAAGCCTGTAACACCTCAGGACGTTCAGCAGGAAGTAAGTAATGATATAGTATATCGTCCTGGAATACAGTTTTCAATAAATGAACTTGGCGGAACATTGGATATTCCAGAAGATGTTGATGATATTGCTTATCCGACAGAGTTGTTTCCGCAAGCTCCCGTAATGTTTGTTGTTGAATCAAAAAACTCTATAGCACAGGAATCAGGCAAAGATGCCATAGGTGAAGACATTAAACGCAGTAAAAAAGCCACTAACATCAGAACTCGGATAGTTGCAAGAATGTATATCAGTAATGTGGTTCGGTATGATGAATATTATCAATTATCAGGGTTTTATCGCACATTACAGAATCAAATAATTAATTTTGAGTTTTCATTTGATACTGATAAGTACAGAGATAATTTTCGTCGGGCTTTTATTGATAATAAGGTTGACTGTTTTAATGATAAGATTAAACAGACGGATATAAGCCGATATTTGAAAATTCTTCTTGAAAGAAAAGCAATAAATGGCGGTTTTTCAGCAAATAAAACAGGTTTCTTCTACAACAATAATGTATTATACTTTGCATCTGCGGGATTTTGTGAGCGTTATCATCTTCCGAAGAGAATTAATAAGCATTTTAAATCGTATTCGACTTTTATTCCTGATATTATTTCGAAAAATTTTATTGATACGGCAAGAAGACATGAGGATAAGTTATTGTATATGCTTCTAAATATAATAAGAATTGCTGGTATATACTCAAGTTTGTTTAATATATTGGGGACTGCTTTCTGTAAAATTGTTGTTATAAAAGGTGACTATAATAAAATATCACCGTATCTGCAAGTATATGGAAGGATGATTGAAAAGGAAAAAGAACTGTCTGTAAATATGAAATCAGAAAGTGCCATAAAGTTGATGTCAGAGTATAAGGATGACGTTTTTTTGCTGAATGACGATAAAAATGACTCAGACTATAAACGTAGAAATGGTGAGGAAACCATCAGGAAAATTGCCGAAAGAATTTCTGGATATAATCCTGATACTGACTTAGAAGAAATAAAAAAATATCCCTATGTTACTTGTGTTATAAGTGACAGATTGGGTTCTGTGCTTGACGGTAATTCTGTAATGATAATAGATGCTTCTACACTTACAAGAACGCTTGCGATAACTTCTTCTGATGTTGAAGTTATGCACAGATTTGATGAATATATGATAGACCATATTATAAACAATTGGAGATTTATTTATTTTTCTATAGATAAGAAAATAAAAACGTTTAGAGAACAGAAAAAGTTCAGATACGCATCATCAAATCATGTATATGCCATATGTATGGAGATATATAGCTATATGAGCAACTGTATAAAAGAATGCTCAAATCAAGCACTTGATATTACAAAAGAAGAAATGTCAGATTACATAGAAAAAATAATTCGTAATTCGGAAGAAATAGATAACTTCAATACTATCGAAAAGGAATTTATCCATGTTCTTAATAAGGCTATTTT
>CAMWGS010000173.1 GCA_947173865.1 uncultured Ruminococcus sp. | reverse complement strand
ATTCTATACTATTCAGGCTTATGAAGATGCAGCAAGTATCTTACAGACAAAAAACGGCACTGCTCCTACTGTAAAAGAGGTAAAGAACGCTCATATTGACGATATTGAAGCTTCAGACTGGATTCAGAACAAAGCTACCGAATATTGTCTCACAATTGCCGCTATTGAAAACGAATTCAACAGAATAGGTGGACAGCTTTCAAGTGAGGAACTCAGCGAGATAGAACAGACAGCAGATAATTTTGTTGATTCCGAACAGAACAGCATCTATACAAAAAACGGTGTCGGAAAAGAGTCTTTAAAGAACGTTATAAGTGCAACGGGAAGCGGTTCTAACTATTATGGCGGATACGAGTATATGCAGAAGTACATTTTTGACCACTATTATGGCTTTGAAGGTGAAAAGGGCTGCACAGAAGAAGAACTCAAGGACTATTTTGACGATAATTTTGCAAGAGTCAAGTATATTTCAATCAGTATGACCGACGAAAATGGTGAGGCTCTCAGTGACGACAAAAAGCAGGAACTCCTCAGAAAAGCTGATGAATATGCAAAGAAAATAAACAGCGAAAAAGACAACATGGAAAAAATGTACAAGATGAATGAGATGCAGGAAGATTATGATGAATATGTTGCAGCTCAGACTACTTCCGCAGAAGACGAAGAAACAACAACTACCACCACTACTACCACAACAACTGCAACCGATTCAGACGGAAATCCGGTGACCACCACAACAGACCCGTATGAAAACGAGCGTCTTGTACAAAGATATACGACAACTACCGTAGGCGAAACAGAAGATGATTCGACAACTTCAACAACAACAGCCGATGAAGAAGAATCAGATGCCGAAAAAGCCGACAGAGAATTCAAGGAATATGTATTCAGTGAAGAACTCGGCATGAACAAAGCGGAAGTTTATTCTTATGATGAAAATACTATCTATGTAATCATAAGAGGTGACCTCAGAGAACGTATGACAGAAGATGACTACTGGTCTGAGGACTATATATACAATCTCCAGCTTCTCAGATACAATGACGACTTTGTGGACTATCTTGAAAAACTTTCGGAAAGTATCGTTCCGCAGAAGAACAGTTCTTCTTTCAAAAGATATGAACCGTTCAAGCTTGACCTTTCCTCGCTTGAACCCGAAGACTGAAACAAATAATTTCAAAGGGCTGTGCAGTCTGATTGCACAGTCCTTTCTTTTAGGAGGATTAATATATGATTTATACAGAACTGACAACCAAGGCAATGAAAATTGCATATGATGCCCATCATGGACAGTATGATGTGAACGGCGTGCCGTATATTTTTCACCCTTATCATGTCGCAGAACAGATGACCGACGAAATTACAACGTGTGTTGCTCTCCTTCATGATGTTGCCGAAGATACGGACGTTACTGTTGAACAGCTTGAAAAGGATTTTCCCCAGGAAGTAACAGCGGCTCTTAGACTTCTTACCCATGATAAAGATACAGACTATTTCTCGTATATAGAAAAAATAAAATCAAATCCTGTCGCACGTGCAGTAAAACTTGCCGACATTGCCCACAACTCAGACAGAAACAGAATTACAGACAGAAATGCAGTTCCGAAAGAAAAGCTTGAATACTTGGTTTATAAGTATTCAACAGCGAAAAAAAATCTTGAGTCAGATTAACAATAAAAATTGTATATTTTGCATGGTGACAACTGCGAAAAAATATGGTATAATATTTTGTGCGAAATATATATGAAGGGAGGAATTATTCTGGAATTCAAAGCCAACAGCGGTGCATGGGGGACTATGTTCGGAGTTCCCTGCGTGGTTGCCGACAATTTTCTCAAACTTGCAACAGGCGGACAGATTAAAGTGCTTCTTTATCTGCTACGCTGTTCAGGTCGGGACTGTACTGCTGAAGAAATATCAGCAAATACAGGGGTAAGCGTACAGGAAGCAACGGACGCAGTTCTTTTCTGGCAGCAGGTGAATGTGCTTACTCCGCAGCAGGTTTCCGCTTCTTTATCTGTTCCCGTTCAGCCTGTATTAATTACCGAAACAATAAATGCACAGCCATTGACGGAAAACAAAACTGAAAACAATCCGTCCGAACAGAAAAAAACAAAACCCGAACCATATAAAAAAACATGGTCGGGAACTGAAATAGCACAGATGAAAGAAGAATCTGCTGACATAGCAGAACTTTTTGAAGTTGCCGAATCACATCTCGGTATTCTTAATCACTCTCGTCTCAACTCCCTGATATATATGCATGAGAGTCTCGGACTTAAAAAAGAGGTAATCATAACTCTCATAAGTTATTGCTGTATGATAGGTAAAACATGGACTAATTACATAGAAAAAATTGCATACAGCTGGTCGGAAGACAATATCAATACATTTGAACAAGCGCAGGAAGAAGTACAGCGTCTTACATCATCACACGAATATATAAACAAAGTAATGCGTATCCTTGAAGTTGAAAGACTTGCAGGGTCACATGAGAAAATGATAGAACAATGGAAAAATATGAACATAACATATGAAATGATAAGTTGTGCATATGAAATTACTGTCAGAAAATTCAATAATATCAATTTTAATTATCTTAACGGCATTATTGTAAACTGGCACGAAAAAGGAATTAAGGATATGCAGGGTGTAAACGAGGACAATAATGTTCATCAGCAGAATAATTCCAAAAAATACAGTAAACAGAATGATGATTTTGATGTAGATATGTATGACATATTTATAAATGATTTTGAGGTAATAAAGAATGAAATCTGAAATATTTGAAAAAGCACAGATAATCATACAGAACCGTCGCAGAAATGCCATAACGGAAAGCGAACGACGTACAGATGAGATAAATAATAAAATTCCTCAGATTAAAGTGATAAACGACACCATATTCAATACAGGACAGAAAGCAGTAAAAATTATATTTGCCGAAAAAAACAAAGATGTTCAGCAGAAGAAAATAGAACAGCTGAAACGTGACAATCTTGAAGCACAGGAATTTTCAAGACGGATGCTTTTAAGTAACGGTTATCCTGCTGACTATCTTGATATTCATTATACCTGTAAGAAATGTAATGATACGGGTTATTATAATAACAGTATGTGTGAATGTTTCACCAAACTGTGCGGAAAACTGGAAGCCGATGAAATAAACAAACATTCTCAGCTTGAACTCTCAAGTTTCGATACTTTTGACCTTTCATATTACAGCGGAAGCGACTATTTTACAATGGAAAAAATTCTTGATGCAATGAAAAGATATGCAAAAAACTTTACTGAACATTCAAAAAGTCTTCTTATTTCCGGAAAAACTGGTTTAGGTAAAACCCATCTTTCTCTTGCTATTGCAAATATGGTACTTGAAAAAGGATACAGTGTCGTCTATGATTCAGCTGCAAATATTCTGCATGAAATTGAAAAAGAACATTTCAGCCGTGAGCATATTTCTGAAATGACTGATTTGGTTATGGAAACCGACCTGTTGATTCTTGATGATTTGGGAACAGAACACACTACACCGTTTTACAGCTCAACTATTTACAATATAATAAATACACGCCTTAACCGTGCGAAACCTACTATAATAAGTACTAATCTTAGTAAATATGAAATTACAAATAGATATGATGCAAGAGTCTCTTCACGTCTTTTTACTATGTATGTACGATTTGAATTTAGTGGAACTGATGTACGTTTTCAGAAACAGAGGGAAAAGAAAAACAGATATTGAGTATTATGAAAAAACAGACCTGAATAAAATGAGCAGGTCTGTTTTTTGTTTAAAAAGGCGTGGTATCGTACATTTTTTTAAGTTTTTCTATAGCTTTCTTTTCAAGCCTTGATACATATGAACGTGAAATATTAAGCTTTTTTGAAGTTTCACTTTGAGTATGCGGACTTTTTCCGTAAAGACCGTAACGGTATACTATAATTTCAAGTTCACGCTTGTCAAGACACTTGTCAAGAAATTCATATAACTGTCTTGAACGTATCATCAAATCAACCTGCTCATGAATATCAACACCGTCGTCTATCAAGTCCATCAGTGTGAGGGCATTTCCATCCTTATCCGTTTCCACAGGTTCGTTTATATACACATCACCTGCTGTTTTCTTAGCGGAACGGAAACTCATAAGTATTTCATTTTCAATACACCTGCTTGCATAGGTAGCGAACTTTGCACCATTTTTGTAGTCGAAAGTAGAGACGGCTTTTATAAGACCCACTGTGCCGATTGAAATAAGCTCATCCTGTTCAGGAACGGTAGAAACATATTTTTTTACTATATGTGCGACAAGTCTGAGATTATGTTCTATAAGCTTATTGCGTGCAGACTTGTCGCCTTCTGCCATTTTAATGAAACATTCTTCCTCCTCTTTTTTGGAAAGAGGTTTGGGAAAAGCATTGTTTCCTTCGATATGCAGAGCAAAGAAAAAAAGATTTTTGATAAGTTCGATAAACATAAAGCTACACCTCCGCAACTATACTATGCACACAGGCTTGAACAATAGTTCTTTTTTCTGAAAATTTTTCTTGCAAATGTCCGTGAAATGTGGTATTATATTAAGGAATGTTTTTATAAAAAAGGAAAGGAGAGGCTGTCTTTTAAGACAGCTTACAAAGATATATGGTTAAAAAGAATGATTATGGCAACGACAGTATAACAATGCTCAAAGGTGCGGACAAAGTAAGAAAACGTCCTGCGGTCATATTCGGTTCGGACGGTCTTGACGGCTGTGAACATTCTGTATTTGAAGTTATATCAAACTCAATAGACGAAGCCCGTGAGGGTTACGGAAATAAAATAATAATAACACATTACAGAAATCACGATATAGAAG
>CAMWGS010000172.1 GCA_947173865.1 uncultured Ruminococcus sp. | reverse complement strand
GTGCGGGACATACACGTGAAGTAAATTCGGGAAAGTTGTTTGTCATAAGCAGACGTTCGAGAGCCTGTTCTTTCTGGTCATGATAAAGCAGGTCGTTCCATTCGGGTACTAAATTATTAAGCGGACAGCCCGAAACCATGCCTTTCAGCATTTTTCCGTTCTGACAGAACGGAACTCCACAGTCCATACATCTTGCCGCCTGCAAACGTCTCTGTTCCTCATTCAGCGGAGTATGGAACTCATTATAGTTGTTTATTCTTTCGAGAGGGGAGACAGCATTGCTGTCCACCCTGTTATATTCAAGAAATCCTGTAGGCTTTCCCATAACTCATGCCTCCTTGGTGATAAGATAGAACGCTTCAATTTCAGCCTGTTCACTGCTCATTCCCTTTTCTTCGAGGGAAAGAACCGCACTTCTGATTTCAGCGTAATCATGTGGAATAATCTTCTTGAAACTCGGTATATAGGCATTGAAATTTTCAAGTATTCGTTTTGCTTTTTCCGAACCCGTCAAAGCGGCGTGCTCCTCAATTATTTCTTTAAGTTCAAGAATGTCATATTTTTCCGTAACGGTTTCAAGGGAAACGAGAGATTTATTTAACTTCATATACAAATCTCTGTCTTCGTCAAGAACATATGCGATACCACCCGACATACCTGCGGCAAAATTCTTTCCTGTTTTTCCGAGAATTACCGCCCGTCCGCCTGTCATGTATTCACAGCCGTGGTCTCCGACACCCTCGCAGACCGCTACAGCTCCTGAATTTCTTACGCAGAAACGTTCTCCCGCAATACCGTTTATAAATGCTTTACCCGAAGTAGCACCGTAAAGTGCAACGTTACCGACAATAATATTTTCCTCAGCCATGAACCCTGACTTGTCGGGAGGACAAAGAATAAGTTTTCCGCCTGAAAGACCTTTACCAAAATAGTCATTGCTGTCGCCGTGAAGTTCAATGGTAAGACCCTTTGGAATAAATGCACCGAAACTTTGTCCGCCACTGCCGTGGCATTTTACGGTAAAAGTATCGTCATCAAGAACATTGTCACCGTAACGCCGTGTTATTTCCGCACCGAAAAGCGTACCTAAAGCACGGTCTGTATTTACAACGTTTATATCAATGGTTTTCTTTGTTCTTGTCTTGAGGGCAGAACCGAGTTTTTTCATGATGACTTTCTTGTCAACTGTTTCATTCAGTCTGAAATCATATATATCTTCGGGTCTGAAAGACTGTTTTTCATCTGTCTTAACTTTGCAGAGTATTTCCGAAAAGTCTATTTTATCACTGTCGGGAATATTTTTCTTACAGAGCAGGTCTGTGCGTCCTACCAGTTCGTCAACTGTACGAATACCGAGTTTAGCCATATATTCACGGAGTTCCTGAGCGACGAAGTGCATGAAATTAATGATATATTCGGGTTTGCCCTGAAAACGTTTTCTGAGTTCGGGATTCTGTGTGGCTATACCCATGGGACAAGTATCAAGGTTGCAGACTCTCATCATTACACAGCCCATTGTTACAAGCGGAGCAGTTGCAAATCCGAATTCCTCAGCACCAAGCAGTGCGGCAACAAGAACGTCACGACCTGTCATAAGCTTGCCGTCGGTTTCAATTACAACACGTGAACGCAGACCGTTCATGATAAGTGTCTGATGAGCTTCGGCAAGACCCAATTCCCAAGGAAGTCCTGCATTGTAGATTGAGCTTTTGGGAGCTGCACCCGTTCCGCCGTCGTAACCTGAAATAAGGATAACCTGAGCTCCTGCCTTTGCAACACCTGCCGCAACAGTTCCGACACCTGCTTCTGAAACAAGTTTGACGGAAATACGTGCGTTTTCGTTGGCATTTTTGAGGTCATATATAAGCTGTGCCAAATCTTCGATTGAGTATATATCGTGATGCGGTGGAGGGGAAATAAGTCCTACACCTGCGGTTGAATGACGTGTTTTGGCAATCCACGGATATACTTTTCCCGATGGCAGATGTCCGCCCTCGCCCGGTTTTGCACCCTGAGCCATTTTAATCTGTATTTCCTTTGCAGATACAAGATATTCGCTCGTTACACCGAAACGTCCCGACGCTACCTGTTTTATCGCTGAACATCTGTCGGATTTCAGACGTTCCGGACTTTCACCGCCTTCGCCTGAGTTTGATTTTCCGCCGATACGGTTCATGGCAACTGCCATACATTCATGTGCCTCCTGTGAAATAGAACCGTACGACATAGCACCCGTCTTGAAACGTCTGCATATACTTTCAACACTTTCTACTTCGTCAATTGGAATACCGCCGTTTTCGTCAAATTTAAAGTCGAGCAAGCTTCTTAAAGTTAGGTTGTTGTCCTCACGGTTCAGACATTCCGAGTACTCCTTATAAGTGTTGTAATTGCCTGTGCGTGATGCTTCCTGTAACAAGTGGATAGTCTCGGGGGTATAGAGGTGACTGCTTTTACCGCTTCTGAGTTTGTGACTTCCCGAACTGCTTAACGTACTGTTTACGGAAAGACCGAGTGGGTCAAATGCTGAGTTGTGGCGTGATTCAGTCTGTCTGCTTATGTCGTCAAGGGTTATTCCGCCAATACGGCTCACAGTTCCCTTGAAATACTTTTCCGTTACTTCGTGGGAAATTCCGACAGCCTCGAAAAGTTTTGAACCTTGATAGGACTGTATGGTTGATATGCCCATTTTTGAAGCAATTTTTACTATACCGTGAAGCACGGCGTTGTTGTAGTCGGTTTCTGCTGCATAGAAATCCTTGTCAAGCATACCTGTATTAATCAGGTCACGGATAGTTTCCTGTGCAAGATAAGGGTTGACGGCACAAGCACCGTAGCCGAGAAGTGTAGCAAAATGGTGTACTTCACGTGGTTCTGCACTTTCAAGAATCATTGCAACGGCAGTACGTTTTTTTGTGGAAACAAGATGTTGCTGGAGTGCCGATACTGCAAGAAGCGACGGAATAGGTGCATGATATTCGTCAACGTCACGGTCTGAAAGAATAAGGATATTTGCACCGTCACGGTAAGCTTTGTCCGCATCAATGAAAAGACGTTCAATAGCTCTTTCAAGCGGAGTGCCGATATAGTAGGTAATCGGAATAACCGCAGTTTTCAGCCCCTTTACTTTCATGCTCTTGATTTTGAGCATATCGGTACTTGTAAGGATAGGGTTTTCTATTTTGAGGACGTGGCAGTTTTCAGGTTTTTCCTCAAGAATATTTCCGTCCTCGCCTATGTAAACGCTTGTATCGGTTACAATTTCCTCACGGATAGCGTCGAAAGGTGGGTTTGTGACCTGTGCGAAAAGTTGTCTGAAATAGTTGAACAGCGGAATATTTTCGTTGTCGAGTGGCGGAAGCGGAACGTCAGAACCCATTGAGGCAATAGGTTCTGCACCGTTTTCAGCCATAGGCAGAATACTTGTTCTGATATTTTCGTAGGAGTAACCAAAAGCTTTCTGAAGCTTTATAAGTTCGTCGTGCGTATATGTGCGGACGTTTCTGTTTGGAATATGGAGGTTGTAGAGATGTACAAGATTTGCATCAAGCCATTCGCCGTACGGTTTCTGAGATGCATAGAAACTTTTTATTTCATTGTCGTCGATAAGTCTGCCCTGCTTTGTATCGGCAAGGAGCATCTTTCCAGGACGCAGACGGTCTTTTCTGATGATTTTTTCAGGCGGAATATCAATACAGCCTGTTTCCGACGAGAGAATAAGAAAACCGTCGCTTGTTATTACGTATCTTGACGGACGAAGACCGTTTCTGTCAAGTACTGCACCCATAATGTCACCGTCTGAAAAAAGAATTGAGGCAGGACCGTCCCAAGGCTCCATCATTGTTGCGTAATACTGGTAGAAATCATATTTTTCTTTGGAAATAGTACGGTTATTCTTCCATGGTTCAGGAATAGTAATCATAACTGCAAGCGGTAACGGCATACCTGACATGACCATGAATTCAAGTGAATTGTCAAGTCTTGCGGAGTCCGAACCCTCTATATTGATAGCAGGCAGAATCTTGTGCATATCGTTTCGGAGTGCCTCGCACGACATTGTTTCCTCACGTGCAAGCATCTTGTCTGCATTGCCCGTGATTGTATTTATTTCACCGTTGTGAACTATAAAACGGTTGGGGTGGGCTTTCTGCCAGCTCGGATTTGTGTTTGTAGAAAAACGTGAGTGAACCATAGCAATAGCCGATTCAAATTCTTCACTCTGTAAATCGTAGTAAAATTTGCGGAGTTCGTCAACAAGAAACATACCCTTATACACTATTGTTCTTCCCGAAAGTGATACAACATAGGTATTTTCGTTTGACTGCTCAAATATACGTCTTGCAACAAAAAGCTTTCTGTCGAAGTCAAGACCTTTCGGGCAGTTTTCGGGACGTTTAACAAATCCCTGCATTATATACGGCATACTGTCAAGGGCTTTCTGTCCGAGAACCGACGGGACGGACGGTACTTCCCTCCAGCCGAGAAACTCCATTCCGTTTCTCTGAATGATAATCTCGAACATCTTCCTTGCCTGATTGCGTTTGAGTTCATTCTGCGGAAAGAAAAACATTCCAACGCCGAAATCTCCCTCACCGCCTATATCAAAGCCGAGTTTTGCGGTTTCCTTTTTAAAGAAGGAATACGGCACCTGTATAAGTATGCCTACACCGTCGCCTGTTTTTCCCTCTGCGTCCTTGCCTGCACGGTGTTCAAGCTTTTCAACTATTTTAAGGGCGTTTTCGACTACTGCCCTTGATTTTTCGCCTTTGATATTTACAACCGCACCAATACCGCAGTTGTCATGTTCAAACTGGGGTCGGTAAAGTCCCTGCTGAGAGAACGGGGATTCTGTTCTGAAATTATCCATAATATTTCA
>CAMWGS010000171.1 GCA_947173865.1 uncultured Ruminococcus sp. | reverse complement strand
GTTTGCGTTAGGCGGAGTATTTTCCGCACAGCTTTCCGTAAAACTCAGATTGCAGGGAACTGTGTTACCGAGACCATTCTGTTGTTTTTCAGTAACGTCCCATGACAAAAGCTGAATTGCCTTGTCTGCATCTGTTGTATCGATGTCTATCGGGTTGCCCAAGTAAGAGTAGAACCACAGGTTACTACACTTGTGTTGAGGTCATAACCCTTTTCAACATGATAAGGATTCCAGCCTATATCAAGACAAGCCTGCTCATCTTCGGCAAATGCGATAGGCAACATATATCCGAAAGTACCCATTCGGTTTTCTTTAATCTTATATCCGGCGAGATTAAGCATAGCGAGTGAAACAAATCTTCCTAAAAGCTTGTTGGCTTCCTGATTTATCATTCCGTCTTCATAAGAAATGCCGAGCTGTCGGGCTATAGGACCGCTTACAAGGACATATGGAGTCCAGCCGTGAGTACTCGCCAGCGACTTATAGAAATTACCGTTTGCAAAGCACCTTGTAATTGCAATACATAATGGCATATACTCAGGCGGACAGCCCGCCATAATTGCATTGACCACAACATGATAAGCAAGTATTTCTCTGTTTGCAGGAGGTACGTCCTGTACCTTACCATTTACCGTATTAACAATATCTGTAGCCTGATATGTAGTATATTGCAGATAGTATTCGACCTTTTCTATGGTAGGAGGTAAAACGAGAAGACCGTCGGACATTTCGTTTACTTCGTAGAACTGCTGAATACGTTCGTGAGAGCCTATAAAGACAATATCATCATAGTTTACACCGGCAACATCTCCTGCGATTCTGTCCTTTTCTGCCTGAGTTATCTGGGTCGTAAGAGCTGTCACAATCTGGGGATATAAAATTTCACGCGCCTTTTTCTGCTGTACTTCTGTTGTATCGCTTGCAAATGCTCCGGGATATGCAGCTGTTCTTACAACATGTATGCCTCTGTTGTAGCCTGTTGACTCAATCTGAGGAACAAATGCCTCCGCTCCGACCACAACCGCCGGAATCCCTGCATATTCTGCCGCTAGTCCGTTGCCTGTTTCCTTTACTGTACAAATACCACAGCCACAGTTTCCCGAAATTACAGCGTCAATGCTGTGAAGTGCCGATTTTCGCTACACTCGTTTCCATAGTTTTTATAGAATGTTTGAATCGTTTCAGAGCATACAGCATTGCCATAGTTAAAACTGCAAACACAACTGTCGCTCCTCCAAAAGAAATAACCCTGATAGGAATGTAATTTCTGAAAACATCATTTTCGCTGACATATGCCCGTACAAATCCGTTGGCAGACATAGTGTATTTTATATCCCTGTCAATATAGTAATATGAAACTTTTCCCGCCATGACTTTCGCAGGTGCAATCGACCTGTTGGTATCAATTCTTACTCCGTCTGGAGCTGAACCACATATGACATTCCCTTTGTCATCAATAATAACAATGTACATATCAGGATATTTTTTTCGATTTTATTCTCGTCAACACTAAGTATCCCATTATTGCTTACGATATTATCTGAAAAACTGGTAACTTGTCGTGAAAGACTGCTCCGGATATCAAGCTCAACAGATTGAGTAATGTATAAATGAACAAATAAAGTCATAATGGAGAACATTATTATTTCGGATATAAACCATATTGTCATTATGTAGGTCATAACAGACCTGTTTTTTATTCTGCTTTTAATTGGTAACCAACTCCTCTTACAGTGTGTATCATCTTTTTTTCATATCCGTCATCTATCTTTTTACGCAGATAACGTATATATACATCTATAACATTTGAACTGTTTTCGCTGTCAAAATGCCACAGGTTATTTTCAATCTGCTCTCTTGTTAAAACTATTCCTTTATTCCTTACAAGATTAAGCAACAGTTGAAATTCATTTGCGGAAAGTGAGATTGATTTATCTTTGCGGAAAACTGTATAATCATTACAGTTAACAACAAGCTCACCGCAACGATAAATATTTTCACGGTTTTCAACTTTTTTTCTCAACATTACACGAATACGTGCCAAAAGCTCATCAAAGTCAAATGGTTTTGAAATATAGTCATCTGCTCCTGAATCCAGTCCATGAATAATGTCTTTCTTTGAATCTCTCGCAGTAAGAAACAGTACAGGTGTCTGAATCCCTTTGCTTCTGATTCTTTCAAGCACATCAAAACCATCAAGTTTCGGGAGCATAATATCAAGTATTGCACCGTCATATTCTCCCAAAGATAAATATTCATATGCCTCTTGTCCATCAAAGCAAGAGTCAACAACATATCCATTTATAGTCAACGCTTTTGTTATTATTTCATTTAAGTCTCTTTCGTCCTCAACCACAAGCAATTTCATGACTTATATCCTCCTTTATGTTCACGAACAGAATAATTTATTGATTATTGTATCAACTTCTGATAGAGTTTCATTAGTTCCGCAACACATTCCGATTCAGTAATTTTTTTGTCGAAACCGTATGCAGACATTACGGCAAAATCATTCTGTTGATGGGCTTTTCTTAATTCGGGTGGCATTGTCAGTTCGTCGTATAAGTCGGCAAGTGAGCAATTCGGATATAATGCCCTTGCGTTCAGGATTGCTTGTGCAGTACGTTCGATGCGTGCTTGCTGTTCAGGTGTCGGAGTAGGGAACGGAAAGTTATTGTATACAATTCCTACCGAATAACTATAATCACTTTTCATTCTCATGGATACGGTTCTCATCCATGCATTATGAACATTAGAGGTTAAAACACCAAATTCATATATTGTACCGTCCGGAATCATACTTACTTTATTGTTTGCAATAGTATTTTCGTCAATATAACCTATCGGAATATATCGTCTATGTTGAGATGATACAAGCGGAATAATAATAGCATTAGACGGATTATTTGTATCTCTGAAAACTGTGGGCGTATCAGCAAGGCTTTTTGCCTGTTTATCATTACTTGATAATCGTTCCTGACGTACCTGTTTAACTCTTTGCATAACTTCGGGCATCTTGCGGAGTTCATTAGGCGGACAATTTACAAGCCATAAACAATAACGTGGAATGTTATTTATAAATTCATTTGACCCTATCATTCTTTTTATGTATTTTTCTGCCTGTGGTTCTGTTTTTAAAATATTGTCTTTTTCTTCCTGACTTAACATCAGTGGCAAACATTTTACAGCCTTATTGCCGGCAATCATTTTATGAACATCACATATTGGTGTTTTTCTTTTTTCTATTAATACAGTCGGTATTTCTATTAGATAAGGGGAAATATTATCGACAAGTTTAACTTGATTATCACCGAAAAATAATTTTCTTTTTTCATTGTCTTTGAAACTTGTAAAGCCGATTATTACGCAATGTACTTTAGCTTTATTATTAGCCTCACTGTCCCAAGCGAAAGTACGATATGCAAATTTAATATATGTTTCATGTTCTTTTATCAGATATTTCCAAAGTATAGCAGGTTCTCCACCTTGTGTTATGGAATTAGTAGAAACAAAAGCCGAAATAATTTTAGTATTCTCCATCATTCTTGATGCTTTAATATACCAACCGCCAACATAGTCAAGCAAGCCAATATCTTTGATTTTAGTATCAAGTAATAGTAAATCCTGTCTTTGTTCTTTACTTTGATATTTTGCACCCACAAACGGCGGATTTCCCATTATGTAGGACAATTTGTCTTTAGGCACAATGCTTTCCCAGTCGATACGGAGAGAATTTCCCTCAACGATATTGGCGTAACTTTTGAGTGGCAGGAAGTCTAAATCGTGTTCAATGATTTCTTCCGTCTCCTGCATCATCTGACTTTCAGCAATCCACAATGCTGTTTTTGCGACAGTTACGGCGAAATCATTGATTTCAATTCCGTAAAACTGGTGTATTCCGACTTTGATTAAACCGTCAAGGTTGAACATCTTCTGACCGCCGTAAATCGCACGCAGAGCCTCATTTTCGAGCCGTCGGAGTGATATGTATGTTTCAGTCAGGAAATTTCCTGAACCACACGCAGGGTCAAGGAACGTAAGCGATGACAGCTTGTTTCTAAAGTCGTCAAGACGTGCGAAACGTGTCTTGTCGACCTTGATTTCAAGAATAGTTGCTAATTCAGCCCTCAAATCGTCCAAGAAAAGAGGGTCAATGACCTTGTGTATGTTCTCAATGGACGTGTAGTGCATACCGCCTGAACGTCTTGTTTCGGGGTTCAGGGTGCTTTCAAACACCGCACCGAATATCGTCGGACTGATTTCAGACCAGTTAAAAGTTTTACTTGCACCATTCAGGAGCAGGTTTACTATTTCTTCCGTGAACCGTGGAATTTCTATGTTTTCGTCAGCGAACAGTCCTCCGTTGACGTACGGAAACGCCGATAAATCGTCATTCATGTAAGGGTCACGGTTTTCTGGCTTAGTGTCGAGAACTCTAAATAGTTTTATAATTTCTTCACGCACTTGTTTCGGCTGAAATTGCTTTAAATAATTACCAAACATCTTATAACTTCCGAAAATACTGGAATCTTCCGCATAAAGACAGAATACAAGTCGTACACAAAGCATATTCAAACTTTTCAACGTATCGGAACTATCGGAATTCTTGTATTGCTTTAGTATCAGGTCATATAGTTTGCCGACGAGTTCACCGGCTTTTAGGGAAATTTCCATTTCACGTTTGATGCTGTCACTGCCAGTATAGACAAGGAATTGAAGTCTATGATAGTCTTTCGGTAAGTCTTTCAAGAAAATCTGTTCAGGTTCGCTGTTAGGCTTTTCCATATCGTATATCAGAAATTCGCTGAAATTACAGGTAATAAGCCACCGAGGGTGTTTTGACAGCGGTAAATTTGCGATGTACCTTTTAGCCTGTT
>CAMWGS010000170.1 GCA_947173865.1 uncultured Ruminococcus sp. | reverse complement strand
GTTGAAAACGGGCATTAATGCTTTTAAAATCCTCATAAAAATATGTTGACAATGCCGAATTCATATGATATAATATAGAAAATAAAGGATATTTATGGAAATTTTTTGGAGGGTCGTATATGAATTCAGGCGTATTGATTTTTCAATGCAGGTTTATTTTTTAACACTGAAAATAATTCGCTTGGCACGAGGAAATTTATATGAATATAAATCAGACCGCTGCTTAGTGTGAATTAAGCGGTGGTTTTATTTTTGCGGAGGTAATTATGAAAAAGATAAGTATAAAAAAACGCAGTCCGTATGAGGTTCTTATACAACGGGGAAGTATAAAAAAATGTTGTGAATATGTTTCTTACGTTACGAAGTCAAGAAAGGCTGCAATCATTACTGACGACATTGTGGAAGGGCTTTATGCTGATACGGTAGTAAAATCCCTTGAGGAAAACGGCTTTGAGTGTTCCGTGTTTGCTTTCCCGAACGGAGAACAGTCTAAAAATCTTTCTGTTCTCGGACAGATATTTCATTTTCTGTGTGAGAATAATATTACAAGAAGTGATATTCTCATTGCTCTCGGTGGCGGAGTAGTGGGGGATATTACAGGTTTTGCGGCTGCGTGCTTTCTGAGAGGAGTTGACTTTGTACAGATTCCCACAACTCTGCTCGCTCAGGTCGATTCTTCTGTAGGCGGAAAAACTGCCGTTGATATTCCTGACGGAAAAAATCTTGTCGGAGCGTTCAAACAGCCTGCTCTTGTAATATGTGACAGCGATACCATCAGAACACTTACGCCTGATATACTTTCCTGTGGCATGGCGGAAGTAATAAAGTACGGTATGATTCGTGACGTAAAGCTTTTTGAAATGCTTGAAAGTCACACTCTCGGAAATGTTGACGAAATAATGGACGAAATTGTCTATACCTGCATTGACATAAAACGTGATGTTGTCGAGAATGACGAGTTTGACAGAGGTGAAAGAATGATTCTGAATTTCGGTCACACTCTCGGTCATGCAATTGAGGGCTGGCACAATTACAAGGATTATACTCACGGTATGGGAGTAGCTGTCGGAATGTGCCTTATTACCGACAAGTTTGCACCTCATCTTTCCGAAAGACTTAAAAAATGTCTCATTGCCTATGAACTGCCTACAGGTACGGAAGCACCTATGTGTGAACTTCTGCCTTACTGTTCAAAGGATAAGAAGCGTGAATCGGGAAATATAAGCTACATAGTATGCGGAACAGTCGGAAAAGCCGAAATCCACAAGACATCTGTAAGTGAATTTGAAAGAATCATGGGGGAATAATAATGGATATAAAAATTACTCCGTCACGTCTTAAAGGAAAAGTTGAAATTCCGTCGTCAAAGAGCGTGGCACACAGGGCGTTGATTTGTGCGGCACTCGCAGGTGGAAAAGACGAAGAATCAGTGATAGGCGGAATAAGCTGGTCTAAGGACATTGAAGCCACTGTTAATTCCATGTCTGCACTCGGAGCAGGTTTTGTTGCTGTACAGCATGACAGCATGACACAGCACGTATTCGGATTGAAAAATAAACCACAAAAAGCCGTTGTTGACTGCAACGAAAGCGGTTCGACACTCAGGTTTATCATACCTGTTGCTGCGGCACTCGGTATTGAAACTGAATTTCACGGCAGGGGCAGACTTCCTCAGAGACCTATTGACATCTATGTCAGAGAACTCGGCAAGCACGGTATAACATTCGATTATCACAATACCATGCCTTTTACCATGTTGGGACAGCTTCAGAGCGGTGTTTACAAAATAGAAGGCAACGTCTCGTCACAGTTCATTACAGGACTTCTGTTTGCACTTCCTCTGCTTGACGGTGATTCTGAAATTGTTCTGACTTCACATCTTGAGTCACGTCCGTATGTGGACATTACCATTGATGTTATGAAACGTTTCGGTGTGACGGTTGACGAAACAGAAGACGGATTCCGTGTAAAAGGAAATCAGACATATAAACCTCACAACGAAAAAATTGAAGGCGACTATTCTCAGGCGGCGTTTTTCTATGTTGCCAATGCGTTGGGTTCTTCAGTAACTCTCGGCAACCTGAATCATGACAGTGTGCAGGGTGATAAGAAAGTGCTTGATATTATTGAAGGTATGTGTTATAATGGAAATATCGGAAGTTTTCGTGCAGACTGTTCCGACATTCCCGACCTTGTACCTGTTCTTGCTGTTCTTGCATCTTTCGGCAGTGGAGAATCTGTGATTTATAATGCCGAACGCCTGAAAATAAAGGAAAGCAACAGGCTTGAAACAACTGCCGCCCTCATAAACAATATCGGAGGAAATGCAGAAGTGACCGACGACGGTCTTATTATACGCCCTACGGGTACAATGTATGGCGGTACGGTTGACAGTTTCGGCGACCACCGTATAGTAATGGCAGCTGCTGTTGCGGCAACCAAAACAGACGGTAATGTAATTATAAAAGGTGCGGAGGCAGTTGAGAAATCTTATCCCGATTTCTTTAAAGACTATAAAACACTCGGAGGTAAAATAAATGTCATCAGTCTGGAATAACAGGATTTCCGTTTCATTATTCGGCGAGGCTCACAGTAACGTTATAGGTGTTACTATAAATAATCTTCCTGCGGGTGAATACATAGACGCAGAAGAAATAGAAAAATTCATGTCAAGAATAAACCGCAGGAAAGAAAACATGGACTTTCTGCGTCAGGAAAGCACTACTCCTCATATCATTTCAGGAATATACAACGAACGTACTACGGGTGCTCCGCTATGTGCATTGATTCAGAACAATGTTTCGGAAACTGATGACTTTGCAAGTCTCGGAAGACTTGCACGCCCGGGTCATGCAGACTATACGGGTGCAGTCCGTTACAAAGGTTTCAATGATGTAAGGGACGGCGGTCATTTTTCGGAACGTCTTACCGTTCCTCTGTGTTTTGCAGGTGCGGTATGCGGACAGATTCTTGAAAGACGTGGTATATATACAGGTTCTCACATCGCACAGATTCATACGGTCAAAGATAATCCCTTTGATTATGTGAATCTTAAACGTGACCACATTATAAGTATGAGAGAAAAAGAGTTCCCCGTAATAAATGACCGCAAGGGCTGGCTTATGGTACGTAACATAGTAAACGCTCATCAGGAGGGTGATTCACTCGGCGGTGTTGTTGAATGTGCTTCCATTAACGTTCCGGCAGGAATAGGCTCACCTGTTTTCAACGGTCTTGAAAGTACAATTGCACAGCTTGCTTTCAGTATTCCTTGTGTGACGGGCATTGAGTTTGGAGCAGGTTTCAGGGCTTCGAGAATGACAGGAAGTGAAAACAATGATGAATTCTATGTTGACGAACATGGTCACGTCCTTACCGAGACCAATAATCACGGCGGAATCCTCGGCGGTATTTCTTCGGGTATGCCTATTGTGTTCAGAGTTTCTTTCAAACCTGACCCTTCTGTTTCAAAACCACAGAAAACCGTTGATTTACATACTATGACAAGAGAAACTTTCAGTCTTGATGATTGTGAAGCGTGTACGGTTATGAGAGCCGTTCCGTGTGTTGAGTCGGTGGCTAATATCGCACTTCTTTCACACATGATAGACTATCCAAATTTTTGTTAAGGTGATTAAAAATGCATGATGAAAATATCAGAAAAATGTCCAATATGGCAGATACGGAAATAAAGGATTTGCCCACTCTTAATATACTTCTCTGTTACCTCCTTCACAGGATTGAAAGACCCATTGAGGTGGAACAGCTTTACGAAATCGCCATGGAAACCGAAATAATCAATTATTTTTATTATCAGGATTCCATAAATTATCTTCTTACAAACAAGCTTCTCACCATTGAGAAGAACAGTAACGGCAAGCAGTGTTATGTTGTACAGCCAAAGGGAAAGGCTTGTGCGGAACAGTTAAAGTCATATGCTCCCAAATCCTACAGGGACAAGGCTGTACTTGTCGCACTTAAATATTTTGCACGTCTGAAATATGAGCAGGAAATAAAAATTGACTATCTACCGTCCGAGCACGGTTGTTATATAAATATAAGGTGTATTGATGCAAAATATGACCTTATGGATATGAAACTTTTTGCTCCCGACCTTGAACAAGCGAAACTTGTAGGAGAAAAAATAATGCTCAATCCTGCCGGATTCTACGGAAAGATAATTGACTTTGTGCTGTCCAATGAAGAAGTTTCTTATGATTTGAGTGATAATTAGAAAAAAATAAAGGGACTGGCAGATGTCAGTCCTTTTTGATGTCAGTATTCACTCCACGCATACCGTGCATTTTCGGGAACTTCGCCTACTATTATGCTTTCGGCAAGCAGGAATTCAAATTCTGCCGTTGTCTCAAAATTATAAAGAGGCAGTGATGACTTTATTTCGGCAGTTACTTCCGCTGAAATTCTGTGACAGGTCTGATTGTTTCCGGCAGAAGTAAAACTGCTTTTCAGTTTTACCGACGCTTTTCGTGCAGGACATATTCTCAGGCGTATGTGCGGACCTTTCCCCGCAAGCATATAAGAACCTGTAAGAGAACCAAGAGGGATTTTTACCGATGCTTTTGAGTTCTTTTCAAGTTCCCTGTTAATCATGAGAGTAAGTTCCGACTGTACTTTGTTTATATTGTTCGGGAGTGCTTCAATTGCAACTGAATGACCTGATTCATCGTATATGACCGCAGCAAAATCACTGTATGTACAGAAATTTTCTTCGAGGTATTCCGCCGCTGCTTCTTCAATGACTTCATTTGTTGTGAGAAGTGAAAAATGTTCTGCCTGCATTGACGCAACAGGTCTTACAGCTTTGTCCGTCCATATTGCAAAGGCTGTAAATATGAAAATCAGTACAGTTATAAATATAAGGACGGTATGTGTAC
>CAMWGS010000169.1 GCA_947173865.1 uncultured Ruminococcus sp. | reverse complement strand
TTTTTCTATAGAATCGAGGTCATCTTTTTCGCTTTCATCGAGGTCAAGATAATTTTCGGGGAGATAGTAAGAAACGCTGGTCGGCAGTACCATTGAATAAACATTCACGTCCTTGCCAAGAGCTTCCTTGTATGCGTTGACATCTTCGGCGTAATTTATTTCATTTCCCCATGCACCGCCGTAAAGCATAATTGCACGCTTGTTCACGACAAGAATATTATTTGAGACTTCACCGTTAGCTGCTGCCGCATTTGCTTTCGGGAGAGTTTCGGCGGTTGTGGTGGTAGTTGCGATTGAATCATCATTGTCACCTGAAATGGTAGTCTGTTCATTTTTGGTTACAGGTTCTTCGGACTTTTCTTCTTCCTTGTTATCGTTACCCGTGTTGTAGAGTTCAACGCCGTTTCCGTCATCGTCTGCACCGTATTTAACGCCTTTCAGGGTTATAAGATGTTTTGAAATGAGTGTCTTGAAAAAACTTCTGTTTGGTACTGTATCATCGTAATAGTTGGCTATTGCTTCGGTATATTCGCCTTTTAGGTAACTTTCTACTGTAAATTCAGGAAACTTTGCAAGGTTTCTGTTTTCTTCGTGTGAAACGGTATCACGTTTGAAGAAAAGCAGATAGGAAAAACCACAAATCAGTACAAGCATGATTACTATGATATTGATAAGTGCAAATGAGTTAGTCACAAAGTTGTTGTGTCTTTTGGAATTGTCTTTTTTTGAATATTCTGACATATTTTACCTCCAATCAGAAACGGAAATAAAGGAAAGGGTTTGTAGTTGCGTCAACAAGCATTACACTTGTAAGCAGAAGCAGTACAACAGATACAAACGTTGTGACAAGTGAGGCAGTATGCTTTGTAAAAGCGTTTTTGTCTGTAAGCTTTTTCAGTCCCTCGATAATCGGGAAACAACAGATTATAGCTACAATAATAAGGAAAATGTTGTTCATGAAGGTGATTTTATCCTGAAGTCCGATAACGCCGTTACTGCCGAAACCAAAAGCGGTTTTGAAGAAAGTGCCGAGGTGATTCAAATTTTCAAAGTAGAATATTGCAAAACCGACAACAATGACGATTTTGTTATATATATGACGTATAACAATCGGTATTTTCTTCATCTTCTTTTTGCCTATGAGCATTTCAAGGAATACGAATATTCCGTAGTAGATTCCCCATAAAATGAAGTTCCAGCTTGCACCGTGCCATATACCCGTACAAAGCCATACAAGGAAAAGTCCGCCGTATTTTCTGCGTTTTCCGAAAATGGGAACATAAAGCAGATAATCACGGAAGAATGTGCTGAGTGAGATGTGCCATCTCTGCCAGAATTCCGTAATGTCCTTACAGATAAACGGGTGACGGAAGTTTTCGTCAAAATGGAAGCCGAAAATACGTCCGAGACCTATGGCAATGTCGGAATATCCTGAAAAGTCGAAATATACTTGTAGTGAATATGCAATAGCACCGAACCATGCCCCGACAACAGAAGCGTCGTCTATATTTTTCAGAAAAGTATCTGCGATTATGCTGAGCTGGTTTGAAAGCAGAACTTTTTTTGAAAGACCAAGTACAATACGGTTAAGACCGTATGAAATATCAGTCAGATAGATTTTGCGGTTTTCAATTTCCTTTTCAATGGTACTGTATCTTACAATAGGACCTGCTATAAGCTGTGGGAAAAGTGTGAGATAGAGCAGGAAATTTGAAAACTTTTTCTGTACTTTTACAGTTTCCCAGTGACAGTCAATTATATATGAAACAGTCTGGAAAGTGTAGAAACTTATACCAATCGGTAGCTTGATGTCGGGTACGGGAATATCAGAAGAAAACAGTGCATTTATGTTTTCTACTATAAAACCGCTGTACTTGAATATACCAAGCATGGCAAAATCGTATATAACCGCAAGTGTGGTGGCGAGGGTATCAATTTTGGTGTCCTTGTGTTTGCCTATGACTATGGCGGCTATGTAGTTCACGAAAGCACTGAACAGCATCAGGAAAACGTATACAGGTTCACCCCATGCATAAAAAATCAGTGAGAAGATAATAAGTACAATGTTTTTTGCTTTTGTACCTTTGGCGAGTGCGTAGGCAAACAGGCACAAAGGCAGGAAAAAGTAGATGAAGAACAGTTTTGAAAATACCATAGATTACCGCCTTTTTTGTTATTATTTTTATTGAATTACAGGACAAAAAAATCCTGCACTAATAATTATACATCATGATTTCCCTAATTGCAATAGGAAAAAACAAGGATTTTCAAATTTTTTCTTAAATCCTGAAAAATCGTCCCAAAATACAAAATTATACTTTAATTACGGCGTTTTTTGGGGATTTTCCTTGCATAAAAAAGAACGGCTGTTCAAGCCGTTCTGATTTTTTTATTTTTCGTAAGATGTTTCGTCTATGAATTCGCCTTCGTACGATACCTGTACTTTTTTCCAGTATCCGTTGCCAAAATAATAGTCAATAGTCAGTGAATCTTCACCAAATTCAATATTATAGCCGTCTCCCAAAAGTTCATCGTTATTTGTAAATGGTGTGCCGAGGTCATCTGTGCCGATGTCAGTAAGATAGGTGAAAGAGCCGTCCGAATTTTTCAGATATACTGTTATATCGTCACCCCATAAGCCAAATTCACGGTTTGTTATAACAATTTCGTGCTGACCGTCGGGAGAAGTGTATGAGCAGGTTTCTTTCTGTTCTTTGAAGATATCATAAACATCCAGACAGGTGACTTTATCGTCTGCACTGCTCTGTGATTTGGGTACGGTAATCTGTGCAAGCATGGGAGTATTTGTAACGGGATAAAGCCCCTTGTCCTGTTTATATTCTGCCTGTAATCCGAAACATATTCCGTCAAGAATATATTCATCACTGTTAAAAAGCTTTACATTGTTGAATTTTCCGACACCTGAAATATTATAGAAAATGCCGTTTCCACGTTCCTGTCGGAAAGGCTTGAGAATGAGGTTGTTTTCCTCAAAGAATTGTTCGTCATACCGCTGATTTTTTTCCAGTACTTCCGTTAAATTATTATCTTCAAAAGCATTGAAAAATTCAAGCATTTTCTGATAGTCAGCATAAGTGGTAATAATCTCTCCAGATTCACTAAGCGAGAACCCCTCATTTTCAAGCGTATCTATTTTAATTGTATCTATCGCCCATTTCTGAACAGGAGCGGTTTCGGGGTGGATTACAAACTGTCTCATCAGTACCATGTCGAAAACGTCAAAACTGCCGTCAAAGTTAACATCAAGCCTTTCAGTCATGATATTTGCAGAACCTTCGTAATCATCAGGTGAAACATTACCGTTCATAAAGCATTTGTGCAGGATTACAAGGTCAGACATACTTACATGACCGTCATCGTCAATGTCACCCGCAACGACCGTTTTAGACCAGTTTTCTGCACCGTTTTCAATGTAGATAGGTTCTGAAACTGCCGACGAACTTAAAGGGGCAATGCCTATCACTACAGAAAGACATAAGAGAGTGCTTAGTAATTTTTTCATATTTACCTCCGTTATTCAGTGGAAATGGTTTATATCTTTTCCAATATTATACAATATATTGAATCAATTTTCAATTGGCATAATGACTGAAAATAGAAGGACAGTTTGTGAACATTGCATAAAAACAAAAGAACGCACATATATGCACGTTCTTTTAAAGATTTATCTGTCTGAGTCGGGGTCAGGCTGTGGTTCAAGAGATACGGAAACACTGTTCCATGTACCCTGACACGATTCATAATCAATAACAATATTGTCTGTAAACCATGTAATATTGTAGTGGATACCGTCACCGAAAACGTTGTTTCCGTCACTATCCTTGTACCATTCACCGTTATTGCTGAAAGGTATGAAACCGTTTTCAGTAGTAAGACTGGTGAGCGGAGAAAACGATATTGCGGAACTTTTAAGGTATACACGTATGTCAGCAAGATTCATAAAAGATTCCTGAGTTATATAAATTTCCTTTTTGCCATCAGGCGACAAATAAGTATATGATGAAATATCGGATAAATTTTCTTCGGTATCAAGCAAAATAACCGAATCACTTTCACTGCTCTGTGATTTTGGAATAGTAGTCTGTATAAGAAGATATGTGTCTGTAACCTGATAAAGAGGTCTGTATATTTCGTAGTTTGGCGAAATGACAATATATATTTCATTGTTCTGTGTTCTGCCAAAGCTTGAAACAGTATAGAAAATCCCTCTGCCTCTTTCCTGTATGAAAGGTTGCAGGACAAGATTATTTTCACTAAAGAATTTATCGTCGTAGCGTTCGGAAAAAACAGAAATTTCCGATTCATCTTCAATGAAAGACGACAGATAATCAGTCATAGCCGATTTACTTGTTAAAACTTTTCCGTCAGGAACATTTTCCGCAGACTTTATAATATCAATCGAATAGTCCGACGAAAAGGCAGAATCGGGATTAAGAACAAGTTTTCTCATTAAAACCAAATCAAACGAATCAATAAAACCATCATAATTTACGTCCATTCGTGATACTTCCGAATCTTCCGACCAGCCGTTCATAATGTATTCGTTAAGTATGACGGCATCGGCAATATTTACATAGCCATCGTCGTTTATGTCGCCTGTAACGGCGGTGTCCGACCATTCGGGCAGACCGTTATGTACATATAAATCTCTTGCAGAAGAAACAAGAGGAACAAATTTTGATATTATTGAAAGACTTAAAACAGCAGTTATTATTTTTTTCATTTTTGTACCTCCATACTAAAAAATCAATGTTTATCCGTTATTGTTTCAAGACCTGCCGCAAGACCTGCGAGGCTCTGTATTTCACTCGGAATGATAATTTTAGTAGCTTTTCCGTCAGCAGCTTTAGCAAATGCTTCTAGGCTCTTTAACTGGATA
>CAMWGS010000168.1 GCA_947173865.1 uncultured Ruminococcus sp. | reverse complement strand
TTATTTCTTGACACCATATAATATTTATGATAGGATAAATATATCAGAAATTATTCCGTATTTTGCAGAATATAGGGAAATATGCACAAAAAACAATATGATTTCACAGCATTGTATACAAATGATGTTTTTGTAACTGCAAATATTCGGAGTCTCATGAACAACATTAAAATTATAACGGGAGATTTATTATGAAAATAAAAAAAATAATTGCCGTGACATCAGCGTTGTGTATAATGTCAGGTGTATTTTTCGGTTGCGGAAACTCAGATTCAGACAAGGAATACGGTCTCGACCCTAAAAAACCCGTTGCTCTCACAATATGGCATTATTATAACGGTGTACAGCAGGAAAATTTTGACAGTGCCGTTATAGAATTCAATGAAACAATAGGACGTGAGCAGGGAATAGTTGTTGAAGCATACAGCAAGGGAGGTATTTCTGAACTTTCAGACAGTGTAATTGCTTCACTGAAAAAAGATGCAGGTATGGAAGAAGCTCCCGATATGTTTGCGGCATATTCGGAAACCGCTTACACTGCCGATAAACTTGGTTGTGTTGCAGACCTTTCGGAATATTTTTCGGAAGATGAACTTGCTGAATATGTTGACGGCTATATAGATGAGGGAAGAATAGGCACAGATGCAGGGCTGAAAATTTTTCCGACTGCCAAAAGTACGGAAGTTATGATGCTTAATCTTACCGACTGGGAAAAGTTTGCCGATACTGAAAATGTAAGCACTGATGACCTGAAAACATGGGAAGGAGTTACGGAAACAGCTGAAAAGTATTATGAATATACTGATAGCCTTACACCCGATATCGAAAACGATGGAAAGGCGTTTTTCGGCAGGGACTCAGTCGCAAATTATATGCTTGTCGGTTCTAAACAGCTTGGTGCGGAGTTTGTGACGGAAAAAAACGGAAAATTCAGTCTTAATATTGACAAAACAGCTGTAAAAAGACTTTGGGAAAATTATTATGTTCCTTATGTAAAGGGATATTTTAACGCACAAAGCCGTTACAGGAGTGACGATGCAAAAACAGGGCAGATAATTGCTCTGATATGTTCCACTACAGGTGCGGCATATTTTCCTGATTCAGTTACAATTGATGATGATTACACTTATCCGATTGAATCACTTGTAATGCCTGTCCCGAATTTTGAGGGAACAGAGCCTTATCTTGTACAGCAAGGTGCAGGAATGGTTGTTACAAAGTCAGACGAAAAAACAGAATACGCCTGCACTGTATTCCTTAAATGGTTTACTGAAAAAGAAAGAAATATTTCATTTTCAGTCGGTTCGGGATATATGCCCGTAAAGAAAGACGTAAATGATACAAACCTTATTTCAGCAGACAAAATCGGTTCAGAGGCGGAAAGTCAGATGCTTCTGAGTGCGTTGAAAGTTGCTATTGACGAAATTCAGAGTTATAAGCTCTATACGGCAAAACCATTTGAAAATACATCAGGTACAAGAGACTTTATAGGAGATTTTATTCATGAATCTGCCGTAAATGCTCATGACGAAGCGTATGCAAGAATAAACGGCGGTGAAGAACGTGACAAGGTTCTGGACGAATATGTTTCTGACGAGGCTTTTGAAGAATGGTATAAGGAATTTTCTGCGGGTTTGCATGATGCATCGGGTCTTGAGTAATTTTGGAGAAAGACATTATGAAACATAATTTAAACCGTCAGGCTGAGAAAACAGAAAAAAAACAGAAGATGATTATAAGACTTCTTATTCCCATGCTTTTTCTTATACTTTTTCAGCTTATTACATTTTTTTCTGTCCTTACTCTCGGCGGTGAATTTACATTTATAAAAAAGTATGCCTATGACACTCTTGTTGAAAAAACACGTAACCGAACGAGTTACGTTGAAAAAGAACTTTGTCAGAAAGTAACTTTTGTAAAGGAATCGGCACTTGAAATAAATTCGATGATTATGGAAAAACTGGAGGAGGACGGTTCTGATATTTCACGTATTAAGACAGATAAGGAATTTAACCGTGAAATAATGGAATCTTCCGTTGACCAAATCATATATCTTATGCGGAGAAGCCTTTCAAATGATGTTTATCTTATTCTGGAAACGGGTGACCTTTACAGTGACAGCATGACGGACGAGGCAAAGGCAGGAATGTATCTGCGTGACCTTGACCCCTCCACCGAGTCGGGATATAATGATTTGCTTATGGAAATGGGTTATTCCTCCATATCAAAGGATTTCGGAATTATTCTTGACTCAGGCTGGAAAGCACGTTTTGAACCTAATCCCAACGATACCAAAAATTATGATTTTTATTACCAGACAATTAAAAACGCTGAGGAAAACAATACGCTTTCAGTGGAAAAACTCGGATACTGGAGCGGTTTTTCAAAAATCGACCGTAACAGTATGGCAAGTATGAAATATACTGTCCCGCTTATCGCAGACGACGGGACGGTTTACGGAGTTCTCGGAATAGGTCTCACAGAAAAGACGATTCTTGTAAATCTTCCTCCGAATGATTTTGTGAGTGAAAGTGCGTGTTACGTTCTCTGTAACGGTAAGGACGACGAGGATATTTTCAATATATGTATGCATTCGGGAGCAGCTTTCAACCGTCTTATAGGCACACAGGAAATTTTACAGCCGTCGGGCAAAATCGACGGTAATATGTATGACTTTAATCTGAATTCGGGTATTGATGCTGTAGGAAATGTACAGGTTATGAATCTTTATGACGCTGAAAGTTTTTATGTGGGAGACCAGTGGGCGTTGATTTCAGTGGCAGAAAAAAGTGATGTTCTTTTTGTTTTCACAAATTTAATAAAGATGCTTCTGCTTTCCGCAATGATTTCATTGGCGACAAGTACTGTGGTAATTGCCATAAGTTGCGGAAATGTTGTTAAACCCATTTCGTCGGTTATAAAAACAATGAATGCACAGAGGGAATATAATCAGGTTATACGTTTTCAGTCCACAAATATATATGAACTTGACAAACTGACAAGTGCTATAACTCAGTTACAGGTAAACGTACAGGATTTTTCTTCTCAGGTTTCAAAAATGATTCGCATTGCCGATGTCGGACTTTATATGTTTATGTATGATAATATGGACGACAGTGTTTTTGTGGGACAAAGTATGCTGAAACTCCTGAATCTTCCTGTTGAGTCCAACGAGGATATTGTTATAAGCCGTAAGCTTTTTATTGAAAGTATAGTTTCAAAGGAAACACAAATAATTATTTCGGAATGTCTTGATATGAATACCGAAAACTCCGAAACGAGTTTTTCAAAGGAGTACAGCATTGCACAGGAAAACGGCAGTGATATATGGATGCGTCTCAGTGTGGTATGCAATCGTAACAAGACTATCGGTGTTCTTCAGGATATAACAAGTACGGTTCTCGAGAAACAACGTATTGAGTATGAGCGTGACTATGACGGCACAACGGGTCTGCTTAACCGACACGCATATTATCACAGGGTAAATAGCCTGTTTTCTCATAAGGATAAACTTAAAATAACGGCATTTGTCATGATTGACCTTGATAATCTTAAATATGTAAATGATACTTATGGTCATGATTTCGGTGACGATTATATAAAAACAGCGGCTACGGTACTTAAAGGATTTCAGAAATACGGCGGTATAGTGTCACGTCTGTCGGGCGACGAGTTCAATGTATGTCTTTCGGGATTTTCCTCAAAGGACGAAATACGTGAAATTATTGCTGAAATACGTTCTGATTTGCTTAATAGTTATTGTCTGCTTTCGGACGGTACTCACTACAAAATACGTGCAAGTGCGGGTATTTCATGGTATCCTGACGATTCTACATCTTCCGAACTTCTTATGAAGTATGCAGATTTTGCAATGTACACCATCAAGCATACCACCAAAGGTGCTATTGCGGAATTTGACATGAACGCTTATGCAAAGGATTCTGTTCTGATAACAGGTGTTGAGGAAATGAATAAAATTATTGACGAATGTCGCATAAAGTACGCTTTTCACAGTATTATTTCAGCAAAAACAGGTGAAATTTATGGCTATGAAGCATTGATGCGTCCGCAGTCTGCAATTCTTCATTCACCTGCGGAACTTCTCCGCATTGCCAAGACAGGTGCAAAGCTTTATGATATAGAGCGTCTTACGTGGACTGAATCTCTCAGAGCGTTCCGACGACAGATGGAATTTGGAAATATTCCTGACGGTACACATATTTTTATCAATACTATTTCAAATTCTGTACTTGAAAAGTCAGATGTTGAAGTAGTTGAGCAGGAAAACGGCGATTTGCTTTCACGTATAGTAATGGAAATTATTGAAAGTGAAGATGTCAACGAAGAATACAATGCACGTAAACTCAAACGTCTTGAACACTGGAACGCCCAGCTTGCTCTTGACGATTTCGGAACAGGTTACAACAGTGAATATGCTCTTATTACTCTGCACCCGAATATTATTAAAATTGACCGTTCAATCATAAGCGGTTGTGACAGGGATACAAGCAGACGTACTATAATAAGCAGTATTGTGAATCTTGCTCGAACCAAAAATATACGTGTTCTTGCGGAAGGTGTTGAAACGGAAGGCGAACTTAGAACAGTAATAGAAAACGGTGTTGACTTGTTGCAGGGATATTTTATAAACCGTCCTGTTTTTGAACCTCAGCCCATTCCAAAAGAAGTCATTGATAAAATTATTAAATATAATAAGTGACACAAAATCGCTCCCTTGTTTGATACGACAGGGGAGTGATTTTTTCAGAAATAAAGTTTTATAATAAGTCTTCCGTTGTCAAGTTCTGCGGAAATGTCACCACCCATTCTCTTAGTGAGAAGTTTGGCGATTGAAAGCCCGAGCCCCGTTGAATTTCTTGCGTTTTCGACGGTATAGAAA
>CAMWGS010000167.1 GCA_947173865.1 uncultured Ruminococcus sp. | reverse complement strand
GCTCCTTGTGGCTTTTTATTTATTATACCACAAAATCCTCTGAATGTCCACTTCCCAAAACATAAAAAAGTAAAAAACCGAATCTGTTTAAATCACGAATCCGGTTTTTTAATTACAGTATATGCTATTATTTTTTACCGACTGCAACTTTTTCAATCTCAGCAGCTCTTACAAGTGCGGAGTCGATATGGTCGCAGAAATTTTCCCTGCCGACTCTTTCGACAAAACCAGCCTTTTCCATAGCGTGCATAGGCTGTTCGTTTACGTGTGAAAATACAACTTCAATATTCAGCTTTTTGCATCTTTCGGTGATTTTGTCAAGCATTGCAACACCGGACGCATCAATTGCAGGGACGTTTCTCATTCTTATACAAAGCACGTCAATTTTGCTGTGGTCGTCAAGAATATAATTGAACTTGTCCGACGCTGCAAAAAACATAGGTCCGTTTATTTCATATACCCTTGTATTATCGGGAACTTTTTTAAGTGAAATATGGTCGGAGTCTGTGTCCTCATCATCAACATAAACCCAGCCATGAACTTCCGTAACGTCAGCCATACGCTTCATAAAGAGAAGTGCTGCAAGGACTATACCTGCCCCTATAGCAATTACAAGGTCGAATACAACCGTAAGAATAAGAGTTGTGAAAAGTACTGCTATATCGCTTTTTGGTGATATTTTAACCTGATTTGCAATTTCTCTCCAGCCACACATATTATATGCCACAATAAACAGAATTGCAGCAATTGTGGGCATTGGTATCATAGTGGCATAAGGCATGAGAAGTACAAGTATAACAAGAAGTACAACAGAATGTACCATACCTGCCACCGGCGTTCTGCCACCGTTTTTGATATTTGCGGCAGTACGTGCAATAGCACCTGTTGCAGGGATTCCGCCGAAAAGTGCGGAAACCATATTTCCGACACCCTGAGCGGTAAGTTCCATATTTGAGCGATGTTTTGAACCAATCATTCCGTCCGCAACAACGCATGACAGAAGTGATTCAATACCTGCCAGTACAGCAATTGTAAAAGCGTCGGGTATGAGGCTTCTTATACGCCCAAGACTTACTTTCGGTAACGAAAAAGAAGGCGGAGCAGAAGAAATTTCGTAAAGGTCACCTATGGTATTTACATGAATCCCACTCAGCTTTACAATGGTAGCACACACAATTACCGAAATAAGTGACGGTGGTATTTTACCAAGCTTTTTCGGCCATAATATTAGTATTGCGAGTGAAAGTATTCCGATAAAAAATGCCTGAATGTTAAAAGTTCCGATAGATTTTGCGATTTCAGTTATTTTTTCCGTAGTTTCAATTGGAGAACCTTTAAAAGTCATACCGCAGAAGTCTTTAATCTGACCGACAACAATGGTAACGGCAATACCAAATGTAAAACCCGAAGTGATTGTATTTGGTATGTACTTTATGAGACTTCCGAAACGACAAAGTCCCATAATTACAAGAAAAATACCTGCCATAATTATTGAGAGAGCAAGTCCGTTCATTCCCTCAGATGCCACAATACCCGCAACAATTGTGGCAAAGGCAGCTGTAGGACCTGCAATCTGAACACGGCTTCCGCCGAGAAATGAAACAACAAAACCGGCTGTTATTGCAGTGTAAAGACCCTGTTCGGGACTGACACCCGAAGCAAGTGCAAGAGCGATTGAAAGCGGAAGGGCTATAATTGCCACAATGATACCTGAAACTATATCCTTGACAAGCTGACCCTTTGAATAACCTTTCATGACGGAAAAAAGTTTCGGTTTAAGTTTTTCCTCAGTTTTTTTAGGAAAAGATTCGGTTTTTTCCATAAAATTCCTTCTGAATGTAATAAAGTTCAAGCTGACAGACAGCTTTTTTATTATACATCCCGTGTCGGAAAATGTCAATAATAATAACTGTGCAAATATACCAACGTTTCCGCAATCATTTAGTGCATACTTTATGGTGTGTGACTTTTATTCCGCATTGCGTATGATTTTTACTTTTTAATAATAGCCTGTCGCATCATAACCATATCAAATACATCTATTTTTCCGTCCTCGTATAAATCTCCTGCTTTCCAGTCAGTCAGACCGCCGTTTTCGAGAAGATGCTTCTGCATCATGACAAGGTCTGCAACAGTCAATTCACCATCGGAGTTAACATCGCCCTTTACTGTTTCGGGCTTTGAAACCTGATACGGAAGTGTATAGTCCACAGGAATCAGCTTCCATTTCTGACAGTTGTTATCATTCCATGACCACTGCTGAACATTTGCCCCCGAGCCTGTTGAAGCGTCTGCAACTTCAACGCACGAAAGGTCTTTTGAAGAACGTGTGACAATAGTGTAAGTGCCGTCCTCATTGTCCACAAACTTGAAATACTGACTGCTTGATTTAAGCGGGTTGCTTATATAGATATTTGAACCGTCATTACTGTTGTCGCACTGGAGAAGCAAGTTATTTCCTTCACCAACTCCGGAGTATACATAGTAATAACCCCAGTTTACTTTTTCAAAGTGCCATACATTATGCTGTGAGGGTTTTGAAGTATCTCCGCCCCACTGCTGAACGTTTGCACCTGATTCGGCTTTTCCGTCCTGAACTTCCATAAACTGACCGCTGTTTACATTCTGAATCATATAATTTTTGCCTGTATCTATTTCAGTGCCGTCTTTTATTGTGATTGTTTCCAGAATCCATTTCTGAGAGTCACTGCCGTTTGACTGCCACTGTATTATATTCGCACCCGATGATGTGGAGTCACTTTCAACGCCTATACAGCTTTTGTCCTTGCTTGACTTGGTGAAAATGGTATAAGTACCGTCACCGTTGTCGGCAAACTTGAATTTACGTGCATCTGATTCGTCGTTAGTCCAGATACCTATATTAGTACCGTTTTCGGCACTGCCATGAGCGAGGTCAAGAAAATATGTCTTTCCGTCACCTACGCATGAACGTATATAATAGTAACCGTCACCTGCATCCATGAGCTTCCATGTATTGTGTACTGCTTCTCCGTCAGCACCCCATTGCTGAACATTTGCACCCGATTCTGCCTTTGCACCGTCTACTTCCATATAAAGACCACTGCCGACGTTTTTAAACATATATTTGACAGAAGTGTCCATAACAGCTGAAACAACGGGAACGTCCGTATTGACGTTTATCGACCTGAGGAACGGTGACGAATATTTTGTTGAGATGTATGCGGACATATCACTGTCACCGATATATTTTATATTTTCTCCCGAAGTCTGACATCCTGCATATGCGTTACAGAAATCCTTTACATCAGTACCGTTTGTATTGTAAGCATCTATCAGTGAATAACCGTAGTTCGACTGATTCGGATACCATTTACTTTCATTCTTTACTGAAACCGATACTTTTTCAGGAGTTGCACCGCTCGTCTTTGCGTAATATGAACCGCTGTCACGATAAGGGTCGTTGCCTCCGCCTGCAGAAATACAGTACGGATATATATTTTCGTACGACTGGAAACGACAGTTTTCGCTTACTATATTTGAACCGTCACCACCTATAATCTGAGACGTACCGCTACCGTTGCCTGAGTCGTTTCCCTCGAAGTAGTTATTGTATATATGACCGTTTCCGTTTCCTATCTGCGGACATCTTCTTATATTCTTTTCCCACTTGTTATAGCAAAGAGTGGTACGGCAACGTGAAGTTTCGTCATTCTGTGTACCATAAGCAACCGTCCAGTAACGGTTTTTAAGGTTACAGTAAGAAATTGTAATGTAATCGGGACTGCGTAATCTGTCCTTTGCGTCAAGATAACTTTCATACGGTGTATTAATCCATATAAACTTGCCTACTTCGTCCTGACCGTTACCGCTTTTGTCATATGAAAGATTATTTGTAAATGTACAGTGGTCAATCCATATATTCCTCGATGACCATATATTTATCAAAATTCTGTTTTTTACGTTTACAGCCTGAAAGTCAATGTTTCTGAAAATAATATTGTCGCTCGGACTGTCGTTTTCCGCACCGTAAGCGTCATTTGTACGGAATTGACAGTCATAGATTGTATTTGTGCCGTATGAACCAACAATGGTTTTGTTGTCACGTATACGTGTATTTCCGTGCGACTGCATATCAATCTTTCCGTTTATAACAATTGTATAAGGTTCGGGGGAATCAAGATATTTCATTAAATCCTTGTCGTTGTTTACAAAGACCGTTTCACCGAAAAGTCCGCCTACAGCACTTGCCTTTTCACCCTCGTCACACATTGCATTACCTGCAAAACCTTCAATTCCGTCAAGATTTATCTTGTACTTCTGATAATTTCCGCCGTTATAATCCGACAACATAAAAGTATCAGAATCGGGATTGAAAGTAAGAGCCTTTGAACTGTCCTCATTGCTCACTATCTTATAATAAAGGTTATAACCGTCAAAATCTTTCTGAACACCTTCGATTTTCCAGCGTTGAGAAGCCTTGTCGGAATCCTTTTCAATTGCCATACCGTTACCGCTTGCCGTAAGAATACCGCCGTTTCCCACGATTTCATAAACACCGTTGCTGACGTAATTCAGAGACCATTTTTCCGAATCAGTACCGTTGAAAACGTCAGATTTTATTGAAGCTCCCGAAACGTTTACGTTACGGTCAGTATCAGCTATACTGATTAAAAATTCCTGAACAGGATAAGACTCCGCCGCATAAGTCTTTACCGACCCTGTATCTATACAACAGAATGATGTTGCAAGTGTTGCGACAGAAACAACGCTTAAAAATTTTTTATACATAATAATATACCTCCCGACAAAATAGTTTTTTAAAGTTTACCATTTGTTCACATTATAGCATATATCACAATAAATGTCAACATATTCGGAATTTGTTTTATATATATATTTTTTGTCTGTAATATATTTGACAGTGTGTGAATAAAAATAAA
>CAMWGS010000166.1 GCA_947173865.1 uncultured Ruminococcus sp. | reverse complement strand
GTATCAGCTTTGTTGTAATGACTTTCCTCGCACTGCTGTTCTTTGTAAAATTTCCTGTAACACCGTCTGAAAAATTCACGGCTGGTCTCGGACGTGCAAGCATCTACAGACAAAACAATGTTGAAAGTCTTACAGTGACAACCGCAACCGAAACTTCTTCCGTAACAACAACCGTACAGACAACCGACGGAACAACCACAGCAAGAACAGACTTTACAATAACAGTTACAACGGGTAAGGGTTTCCGTAATAATGGTCATACTCTCACAATCTCTGAAAGTTCCGAAAATGACGATATTCTTGATTCGGAAGAAACTACTCAGGAAACCACCGAAGATTCGGAAAACTCCGATAACAGCAACTATGATGACGACTACGGTATGGACTACTGATACAAATGAAAATAAAAGATATATTATCCGTTACCGATTTTGAAGAAGTCGCCCGTCAGATAGAATTACATTATGGTAACAAGCATACTGAAAAATTCCGTGAGTTATATGACAGACTGAAAAATTCGGATAATCGATGTTCATGCAATGAAAATTTCAGTATTATAATAAAGGTATTCAGTGAAACCCAACAGGAAGAATATGAGTTAACAGAATCATTTGACGAAAATGATACTTCACTTTACTTTGATGTAAGTGCTATAAACGATAATGATGATTTCTTATATTCAATAGCAGGTATTGACAAATATGAATTTCCCGAATATGACATTTCGCCGAAAACTTTAAAACTTTTCTCACCCTCCGCTATTCTTGCACACTGCTTATGGGAAATAACGTTTTTTCATTTGAATAAACAAAAAGGACTGATATTATATCAGTCATTTTCTTTTAAAATACTGCCTTTTTAATCATTTCAAGTTCTTCCGACGAAATACAACACGGAAAATCATTGTCATTCATCACGGTAAGAAGTTCGTCGATTTCCGACCAGCCCGTTTCCGAAACCTCCGAAGGATTCGGATTAATCATACTGTCGTCAATATCTTCACGGCACATAAATACCGCTGTAAGTTCATTGTCTTTTATATTTTCCTCTGCGTGACTGTTTCTGCGGAATCCCAGAAACTCAAGCTTTTCCCTTGTTATTTCAAGACCTAATTCCTCACGGGTTTCTCTTATGGCTGTCGTGCCGTATTCCTGACCCTGTCTTACATGACCTGCCGACGAAACGTCCCAGAGATTCGGGTAAATATCCTTTTCCGAAGAACGTTTCTGCATGAGTACATATATACCCATGTCCCTGCGTCTGATAAGCCACACATGGACAGTCGGGTGAAGTTCGCCGTCACGGTGAATAAGGCTTCTCGGCTTGCTTCTGTCTGTGATTCTGTCATTTTCGTCAATGACGTTCACAAATTCGTCGCTTATGACTTTCACCTTTAAATGAGAAGTCGATTCAGCGACACGCTCAAAAACCGATATTACCGATTCAACTGTATTATTTTCCGTTTCCTCGTCTGAAACGTAAATAATGCAATCCATATCATTTTCTACATTCGTCAGAAAACTTTCCAGTGAAGTTATATCACTGATTTGCGAATCAAGTTTTTGTCTGAGTTCCGAAAAAATTTCTTCTGACGAAGAAAGTCTGTTAAGAAAAATTTCAGTAGAGTCCATTTTCTGCTCCATATACACGGCATACGAACAAAAAAACCGTGTATCCGTCTTTTCACATGGAAAACGGTTCCATAATTTTCAGCATAGTAATTATATACCCTATTGAATAAAATGTCAACACTTTTTTTCTGAAAATTATATAAAAAAACGTCCTTAAAACAGGATGCTTTTTTATATATTATTCCTGCTCCGTCAGAGATTTTTTCTTTTTGTTTTCAATACACAGCATTACGAAAAATACAGCACCGACAATAACCGTTCCCGACATAATAAGACAACCGTAATTAAAACCGTCCTGACCTGCTGACGTAACCTTTTCTATGGTTTTCTGAGTTATAAAGAAGTCTGTGATATTTACTGAATCAATTGCCGTGTGAGCGATTGCGGACGGATAGATTGATTTTGTTTTCTTTGTAAGCCATGTAAAAAAAGCTCCGAGAAATATACAGATTATACACATTACCACATATCCTGCATACGGAAAAAATTTATATCCCGTACCGAAATTGTGTCCGTAGTCTTTTATAAGGGAAGCGTGCCACATTCCCAATATTATACCGCTGATGATAAGAGCCAACGGTTCAGGCATTAAACTTTCAAGTTTCGGAGTCAGATACGCTCTCCAGCCGTATTCCTCACCGATACAGGTGTAAAACATGAAAAAAGCATTTCCGAAGGCAAGTATAATCATAATAACAAAATCTGTGACGTGTCCGCTTATAAGACAGTTCTTTATATTGTAGCCGTCGGAGTAAAACGCTATTATAATTATCGTCGAAAGTATCAGCATCAAATACGGTATCAATACCGACAAAATATAGTATTTTATGTTTCTACTGAGGTTTGCGGGAAGTAAAAGTTCCTTAACGGTTTCTTTGTCACGAGTAATAAGTCTTGTGAGGATATGTGTGACCATTGGCGTAGACATAAGAAAAAGACTATTTCGCATTACGGCTTCGGAATTTATCGTCATTAAAAACCAGAAAAGAAAGTTTGCAAGAAACGTGAATATTACAACTCTAAGCAAGTCAAGCGTCTTATTCTTCAAAGTTTTCAACTCCTTTCAGATACAGTCTACACGAAATTTTATATGACAGATAATACATTCCTGTCGATATAAAAGGAGTCACCGCAATAAAAATCTGCAAAGTCCTTATACTGCCGTTTAAAGCTTTGAATACCCACTCATAGAAAGCATCCATTGAACCGAAATGCGACAAGTCGCCGAACAGCAAGTATATTCCGATAACAAGCAACAAAAGTACAAATATTCCAAGTCGGTAATATCCTCCCATTGATGTACCGAAACGAACACAGAACGGTATTTCTACGGCTCTCATCAACAGTTGTATATAGAATGAAATCATAATAAATACCTGTAACGATTCAGCATTGAAAAATATACTTACAGCATCAAAAATTGCGGTAATAAAAACAGTTGACAATGATATTATCATGATAAACCAGTACTTTGCTTCAATATGTTTTTTCATCATTGGCGTTGACGTTATGAAATAAGCCCACCGTTTGCTTTCGTCACCTTTGAGCATATTCCCCTGAAACGCTCCCGATATTAAAAATATCGTAAAAAACATGAGCAGTCCGTACAGTGACAGAAACATTCCTATATCTTCCTCGACGGAATCAATAATATTTGGTATGATAATCATAATTCCGCAGTAAAGCACCGAACCTAAAGCTATAAAAATACTCTTTCTGTTTACTATAAAATCCTTGTAAATAAGTCCGCCCATCAGTTTTCCCTCCTGTTCAGAATTTTTTTCGTTAGAAAATACTCCAGTACAAAAATTCCGACTATCAGAAACGGCACGAATATTACAAATACGTCAATAAAATTTTTAAGACTGTCAATTATGCCTTTTACGATTATTTCAAAAGCTTCATCTTCTACTTTGTCGGGACTGTCTATATACTCTTTCAGTACGCTCTTTGAATAAATCATTATACCGAATGAAACACTCATTAAAATCACCGTAAATATCAGACTTGTCACCATCTGAGTTACCGTGAGGTTCTTGAACTTATATATAAGAACCTGCTCTGTTGCTGTTGTCAGTGCGAAAACAAACATTATTATAATCATAATTTTGAAATTGAACACGTCAAATTTCCTGTTGCAAAGCGGACAGAACATACAGAAGTTCACTATACTTACAATCACCGAAATCAGATAGCCGACTGCTGATATACCTGTCTTATAAAGTGCCATTTCTTTTGTACTTATCGGAAACGTATATGAAAATTTTAACCAGTTTGTCTGTTGGTCGGAAACGATTATTTCGGGAATTTCGGCAAGTGATATTATAAGTATTAATGGAGTTGCAAGAGTAAACATATAATAGGTAATCATGTCCATACCTTTGAAAACTTCTTCATCAGCGTGTGCAAGATTGCCGAAGCTCATACTCATACACAACAGCACTCCTATAATCAGCATTACAATATATACCGCAAAACCAGCTATATAACGTTTGCGGTTGAGATAAATCTCACGGTATATTATCCCCTTACGCATCATGACCACTCCCCTTTCTGTCGGTTTACATAGTAAAGCATTATTTCTTCAAGGTCTGACTTTTCAAACATAAGCGACAGATATTTTTTCTGTACCGTCTTAACGTCGTCAACCATTACGGACACTCCGAAATCACTTATTCTTGCACTTATGAAGTCACTGTGGTCAATACGGGAGTAGTCCTCTTTTGTACACTTTATAAGACCGTGACTTTCAAGAATATCGTCCTTGTAACCTGTAAGCAGAATCTGACCCTTGTCGATAAAAGTAACGCTGTCGGCAATTTTTTCGAGGTCGGACGTTATGTGGGACGACATTAGAATACTATTGTTTTCGTCCTGAAGATATTCAAGAAATATGTCAAGAATCTCACTTCTCATGACAGGGTCAAGCCCTGTTGTAGCCTCGTCCATTACAAGAAGCTTTGCATTGTGCGACAACGCAATTGCTATCTGCAATTTCATTTTCATACCTTTTGAAAATTTGCCGATTTTCTTTTTTACAGGTAGTCCGAAACGTTCAATGTATCCGAAGAAAACATTTTCGTCCCAGTTTTTGAAAACGTCCCTCATGATGATATTGATATTTCTGATACTGAGAGAGTCATGTATTGGCAGTTCGTCGAAAACAACGGCTATATTCTCCTTTATTTCAATCTCGTTCCGAACGTTGTCAAGTCCGAAAATTTTCACAGAACCGCCGTCCTTTGAAATAATATTCAGAATAGCTTTGATAGTGGTTGTTTTTCCCGCACCGTTCTGCCCGATAAAACCCATTATACTGCCTTTGGGTACGCT
>CAMWGS010000165.1 GCA_947173865.1 uncultured Ruminococcus sp. | reverse complement strand
TGTAAGTCACCGAGAGGGTCACGTGTCGATGCCTTACCGACGACCATTCCGTTTACTTTGCAGACTTTCGGAGTATTCTGTGCTATGAGTATTCTCGGCGGAAAAAACGGTTTTTTTGCCATACTGGTTTACATTCTTATCGGTGCGGTAGGTGTGCCTGTTTTTTCGGGATTCAGTGCAGGAGTCAGTGCGTTGACTTCTTATTCAGGTGGTTACATATGGGGATTTCTCTTCCTTGCACTTGTATTCTGGATTGCTGAAAAGTTTTTCGGAAACAAACTTTATATACAAGTTATTTCGTTGATTATTGGTATGGCTGTATGTTATCTCTGCGGAACACTATGGTTTATGCATGTCACAAAAACAAGTTTTTTATACGGGCTGACTGCCTGTGTTGCACCTTATGTGCTTTTTGACTTGCTTAAGATGGTTTGTGCGGTTGGTATTTCTGTGAGGGTGAAAAAATATGCAAAAGTGTAAAATAAGATTTCATCACGGACTTTGTATCGGTTTTTTTGAGGGAAAAGGCTACAGTCGGGAATTTACGAAAAATATGACCGCTGTTACAGAAATGCTGAACCGTGAAAATCCCGAGACGGAAATTACTCTGAAAAGTGATGTTATATGTCGGAAATGTCCGAATCTTAAAGACGGAATATGTCGAAGTAACGGAAAGGTGTCACAATATGACAGGAAAGTAATGGAACTGTGCGGAATTTCAGACGGTGAGCGAATCAGGTGGAAAGACTTTCGGAAAAAAGTAAATGACAAAATAATTTCCGTCGGAAAGCTTAAAGAAGTCTGTTCAGACTGTCAGTGGCGTTATATATGCGAAAAAAAAGGGACTTTATAAAAGTCCCTTTTATATTTAAAGTTCGATTTCTCTTTTGTCGGCTGTTTCAGCTTTTGTAAAGAGTTCTTTTATTTTATTGAAAAGCATTGTAAGATACCTCATGAACGGTTCTGCGATGATAGAGAAGTTTATACAAAGCAGAATGGCTTTTGTTGACATACCTGAAATTCCGAAAAGGTCGCTTATGAAAATCATACAGAAAGCAAGTCCGAAAATACAGAATATCCACAAAGTCATTTTATAGACGTTCATCGGTCGGCTTATTTCAAAGAGAATCATAAGACCGACAATACAAAGCAGAATAGTTGAAGCTGTTGCAATATCTGACTGGTCAACAGCATAGGCGTTTCCGAAAAATACCATTGCCGCAACTATTATTGTATCGGTAAGACCTGCCGGAAAAGCTTTCAGCAGAATATTTGTCATGAATTTTCCACGTATCATATCCTGATTCGGCATCTGTGAGAGGACGAGTGCGGGCAGACCTATTGTAAACATACTTATAAGTGAAATCTGTGAAGGTTTGAGAGGGTAGGTGATACCAAAACATATTGAAAGTATCGACATTATGAGAGAAAAAATATTTTTTACAAGGAAAAGACTTCCCGAGCGTTCAAGGTTATTGACAACACGTCTGCCTTCCATAACAACATCAGGCATTTTTGAAAAGTCCGATTCAAGAAGTACAAGCTGTGAAACCTGAGCCGCAGCCTCACTTCCCGAAGCCATTGCAACGGAACAGTCTGCGTCTTTCAGGGCGAGAACGTCGTTTACACCGTCGCCCGTCATTGCCACGGTTCTTCCCTGTAGTTTGAGAGCCTTTACAAACTTTCGTTTCTGGTCGGGGGTAACACGTCCGAAAACAGTGTATCGCTGAACAGCGTCATAAATAGCGTTGTCTGTGGTAAGAGTTGAAGCGTCGATGTAATTCTTGGCGTTTTCAATGCCTGCCTGTTTTGCGACTTCCGAAACAGTAACGGGGTTGTCACCTGATATTACCTTTATTTCAACGCCCTGCTCCGCAAAGAATTTAAATGTTTCAACGGCGTTTTCACGTATTGGATTTGAAAGTATAATAAAGCAAATCGGAATAAAATCGTCCTTTAGTTCCTTACCGTCGGGAATACCGCCGTATCTGCCGAACGCAAGAACCCTGTGACCCTTACGGCTGTTTGATTCAATAATCTGTTTAATTTTGTCGGACTGTTCCTGTATGATAAAATCAGGAGCACCGATTATATAAGAACCGTTTTCAAAAGTAACACTGCTGTATTTGTATTTTGAGGAAAAACCTGTTCTGCCTATAGGCTTTCTTCCGGCAGGACTGCGGAAATGGTTTTTGAGAGATGCCATTGTTTCGTTGTCGGACGCCTGTGCGGCGGTAAAATCACTCAGAAGTCCCTGAAGCTCGTCTGACGACATATCGTTGATTACAGGAACAACATCAGTAACACGCATTGAGTTTTCAGTTATAGTACCTGTCTTGTCCACACACAGAACATCAACACGGGCGAGTGTTTCTATACATTTCATGTCATGGACGAGTACTTTTCCGTATGCAAGACGCATTGCACTTATGGCGAGGGTAGTACTTGCGATAAGAAAAAGTCCCTCGGGAACCATTCCTATAACGGCGGCTACCATAGCTTCAATACTGTCTTTCATGGGAATATCGTTTATAAAGTACTGCTGATAAAACATAAAAATACCGATAGGGATAATTATAATACCTGCTATTTTTACGATTTTGTTAAGTGAGCGTATCATTTCGGACTGTTCGCCTTTTCTGGAACGCTTTGCCTGTAATGTAAGCTGTGAAATGTATGAATCACTGCCGACTTTTTCAAGCCTTGCACGGCACGTACCCGAAACAACGAAACTTCCCGACATAAGTGTGTCACCACTTCCTTTTACTATTTCGTCGGATTCACCTGTAAGAAGAGATTCATTTACAGAAACATTTCCGTCAATTATAACAGCGTCCGCACTTATCTGATTTCCTGCACTGAAAACTGCTATGTCGTCAAGTACGAGATGCTGTGACTGGACTGTCATTTCTTTGCCGTCACGTATAACGGTTGTAACGGGGGCATTGAGCATGGTTAACTTGTCAAGGGTTCTCTTTGAGCGGAGTTCCTGAAAAATTCCTATGAGGGTATTTGCGACAATAATCGGAATAAAAGTCATGTCACGGTAAGAGCCTACAAATACTAACAGACACGCAAGAATTAAAAATATAAAATTGAAGTAAGTAAAAACATTCTCGCTTATAATTTCCTTGACTGTTTTTGACGGTGATTCAACGGGGTTGTTGTTGAATCCGTCCTCAAGCCGTTTGCTTGCCTGTTCCGAAGTCAGACCCGAATCCACAGGAGCATTTATTCTTACGGGGACAGGCTTTATAATTTTTTCGGTTTTTTTAGCCAATATATACACACCTTTCATGTTGTGATGTATATAATTATAGCACATATATTTCCTGTTTTCAATCAGAAGTGTGTGATAGGCGAATGAAATTTTTACATATATCCATACTTGGATTTGTTGCGGAAAATAAAGAACATCGTAACGAAAAGTGCAAGGAGTTCGGCAAAAATAATTGATACCCATATACCGTTGAGACCGAAAATCATTGGAATGAATATAACCATTACAATCTGGAATAAAAGTGTCCTGAGAAATGAGATTACCGCAGAAACAACGCCGTTGTTGAGTGCTGTGAAGAATGATGAGCCGTATATATTGAAGCCTGACAACATAAATGATATTGCATATATTCGGAAAGCGTGTATTGTAAGCTCAAAGAGTTCGGGTTTGTAACCTACGAATATTTTGGCAAGCGGATATGCGATAACCTGTGAAAGTACTGTCATTGCAATAGCGGTACAGGATATTACCAAAATACTTTTGCGGAGAATATTTTTCAGTTCGTCGGAATTTTTTGCACCGTAGTTGTAGCTTACAATTGGTGCAGAACCGATTGAAAATCCTATGAATATTGATACAAATATAAAGCTTACGTACATGATTACACCGTAAGTTGCAACACCGTCCTGACCTGCGTATTTCATGAGCTGACTATTATATAACATATTTACAACAGACATTGAAATATTTGTCATGAGTTCGGAAGAACCGTTTGTACAGGTACGCAATATAACTTTTTTATTGAATCTGAATTTTACAAATTTAAGCATACTACTGTTGTCTGAGGCAAAGTAGAATATTGGTATTACAGCACCTACAATCTGAGAAAGTGCCGTAGCAGATGCCGCACCCTGTACACCCCATTGAAATACGGCTATGAATAAAAAGTCGAATATCATATTTACCACACCTGATAAAATGGATATTTTAAGACCAATATCGGGCTTTCCTGCGGCAACAAAAAAACTCTGAAAGACGTTCTGTAACATGAAGAAAGGTACAACGCATATAAGTATTTTACCGTATTTCATACAATATCCTAACATATTTTCGTCAGCACCCATAAGGACGGTTGCAGGTTTCAGGACAATAAATCCCAGTACCGCAAGTATAATGCCGACTATTGCGTTTGCACAGATTATCATTGTGAAATATTCGTTTGCCCTGTCTTTTTTGCCTTCGCCTATGGTTTTGGCAACTATTGCACTTCCTCCCGTTCCGAACATGAAACCGAGTCCGCCGAATATCATGAGCAGGGGCATTATGAAGTTTACAGCCGAAAATGCCGTATCACCCGCATAGTTTGATACAAAAAGTCCGTCTACAACGCCGTATACCGACGTAAAAACCATCATTATTATTGACGGAAGACAGAAACTCAGGAGTTTTTTTGTTGTGAAATGTTCTGAAATCTGAATGTTCATTTTTATGTATTCCTTTCGTGTAAATAAAAAAACTGCTGTATTGCAGAAATACAGCAGAAAAGAAGTTTATTACTTTCTGAATAAACCGAATTTTTTCTTTTCATAAGGTTCACTCTTTACAGAGATGACCTTATACCCCGCTTTTTCAACCACTTCACGCAGTTTTGTTTCATCGGGTGCTGTTTCTGAAATTATTTCTGTTTCGCCTGTCTTGTGGGAGGAAGTTACATTTTCAGTAATGAATGCGTCCAGTACAGCCATGTTAACGTGTGATTCACACATTTTGCACATCATTCCTTCAATATTGACAACAGTTTTAATC
>CAMWGS010000164.1 GCA_947173865.1 uncultured Ruminococcus sp. | reverse complement strand
GTTCTGTACCTTCGGGAGTTTCCCTCGAAAATATGCCCGACGGCTCTTATAAAGAGACAATTTTCGCTTCAAAGGAACAGACAAATTTATTTGTACTTTGCAGTACGGAAACGGCAGACGAAACAGAAGATTTTCTGCGTAAAAATTCATTTGTTCCGTTATCGGAAACAGAAAATGAAACACCGAAGAATATCATTGAACACTGTAAAAATGAGTGTGCAGTTCTCGCAGGACGTTGTAAAGAACTTGAAAAGCACATTGCAGAATTTAACGAACACCGTAAAGAGCTTAAATTTGCGGTTGATTACCTGCAAATGCGTAAAGACAAATACAATGCTTTGAGTTCACTTGGATTTACAGAAAGTACGTTTGTACTGACAGGTTACGTTCCTGAAAAGTATACGGGTTCTTTGCAGAAAGAAATTGAAAAAAAGTACACCGCATCAATAACTTTCATAGACCTGACAGATGACGAAGATGTTCCTGTTTTACTTGAAAACAGTCGTTTTTCCGCTCCTGTTGAGGGAATTACAAAGATGTATTCAATGCCGTCAAAATCGGACGTTGACCCTACACCCGTAATGTCGTTTTTCTATTACCTGTTTTTCGGCATGATGCTTTCAGATGCGGGTTACGGCCTTCTGATGTTAATCGGTACAACGATAATACTGAAAAAATTCAGGCTTGATACAAGCATGAAAAAAACTATGACAATGTTCCGTAACTGCGGTGTATCAACACTTATATGGGGAGCGTTGTTCGGAAGCTGGTTCGGCGATATAGTTCAGGTAGTCGGGCGTGAGTATTTCGGAAAAGAAATCGGAAGCATCGCCCTATGGTTTCAGCCTCTTGACGACCCGATAAAACTTCTTCTTTACTCGTTCGCACTCGGAATACTTCATCTGTTTCTTGGTGTCGGCGTATCGTTCAAAATGGCGTGGGACGACGGCAGAAAACTTGATGCCATACTTGATACCGTTCCCGTTTATATGACGATTTTAGGTGTTGCACCTCTTGCCGCAGGAATATTAACAGATGTTCCACCAATACTGAAAACCGTCGGAACTTATCTCATGATAGCAGGAGTAGTGCTTATTGTTCTCACTTCGGGCAGAAGTTCAAAGTCTGTTTTCGGTAAATTTTTCGGCGGACTTTATGCACTCTATAATACAGCAACAGGTTATTTGAGTGACATTCTTTCATATTCACGACTGCTTGCTCTCGGTCTTGCAACGGGAAGCATAGCAAGCGTTATAAATCTTATAGGCACAATGCCTGAAAATATGGTAGTCAAGACAATACTGCTCGTGGTCGTTTTCATAGTCGGTCACATAGCAAATCTTGCAATAAATCTTCTGGGTGCTTATGTTCATACGGACAGACTACAGTTTGTTGAACTGTTCGGAAAATTCTACACAGGCGGTGGACGTGAGTTCAGTCCGTTTAAGGTAAATACTCAATATATCAGATTCAAGGAGGAAAATTATAATGAATAGTATGGGAATCGCACTGGCAATTTTAGGAGCAGCTTGTGCTTCACTTTTCGCAGGAATAGGCTCGGCAAAGGGTGTCGGACTTGTCGGAGAGGCAGCCGCAGGAGTAGTTTCGGTTGACCCGAATAAATTCAGCAAGGTTCTTATTTTACAGCTTCTTCCTGGTACTCAGGGTCTTTACGGACTTCTTACCGCAATTCTTATGCTCAGCAGAATCGGAATTATCGGCGGAAATCCTGCTGCACTCACTACGGCTCAGGGACTTATGTTTTTGGGTGCGGCTCTCCCGATTGCAGTAGTCGGACTTTTCTCGGGTATCGCTCAGGGACGTGCGGCAGCCGCAGGCGTAGGAATTACCGCAAAAAAACCCGAACACAACGGCAAGGGTATTATTATGGCGGCAATGGTTGAAACATACGCAATTCTCGCACTTCTTGTTTCGATTCTTCTTATTTACAATATCGCTATATAAACAAAGCAAGGAGGGGCAGAAATGTCGGGACTTGACGAAATTCTGAATATAATTAATCAACAGCAGAAACAGACAGAAAATAATATTATACGTATGGCTGAGGAAAAAGCCAGAGGTATAGAGGCAGAGGGCGACTCAAAAGCCGCAAGGGCTTACAATGATTACATGAAAAAAGCTTCCGCACAGGCTGAAACAGACTATAAAAACGCCTGTAATTCGACAGATGCGGAAATGAAAAGAAAAATCCTGAAATGCAGGGTTGAAATTATAAATTCGGCAATTGAAAATATTATTGGAAAACTTGACGGACTTCCGAGCAGTGACTATTTTGAAATGATTCTGAAAATTGCTGGACGTAAACTTCATAAAGGAAGCGGAATAATCTATTTCGGTGAAAATGACCTTAAAAGACTTCCTTTTGACTTTTCCGAAAAACTTACGGCTGTTGCGTCAGAAGTCGGCGGAACAGTTACAGTTTCAGACAAGTCCGCAGAAATAAATGACGGTTTTATACTGGAATACGGTCTGATTTCTGAAAATTGCAGTTTCAGGGCAATTATTGAATCAGAAAAAGACGGTATCCGTGATACTCTCGCAAGAGAACTTTTTTCAGGCAGGTGATTGAATGGGCAGAGCAGAATATGCAAGTGCGGTTTCAGCGGTAAAGGCAATGGAAAGCTCCCTGCTTACTCAGAGTGACATGGAACAGCTCATAAATGCACGTACAAATGCGGAATTTGAATCGCTTGTTTCGGCAAAGGAAACCGAAAACAAAACACTTTCTGATGTGTGGGAAATGCTGAAAAGTTATGCACCTGACAGCAGTGAGCTTGAAATTCTTCTTTACAGGAACGATTTCCATAACCTGAAAGCTGTACTGAAAGCAATGATTTCAGGCAAAGACCCTGAAAATTATGTTATTGAACCGTCGAACGTCAGCATTGATTTACTTAAAGAGGCGTTCAGGACAAAGGACAGCGATATTTTACCCGATTATATGCGTGAAACAGCTTCCGAAGCCTATGAACTTCTTACAGGGACTCTTGACGGTCAGCTTTCAGATTCTCTTATTGATTCGTCAGCACTCAGGGCTATGCAGAAAAGTGCGGAGGAGTTCGGCGGAGATTTTATGCAGAAATATGCGGAACTTATAACAGTATGTGCTGATATGAAAACGGCTTACCGTTGCAGTAAAATGGGAAAGTCAAGGGCGTTTCTTGAAACTGCTCTGTGCGGAAGTACGGCACTTGACAAAGAGTCTCTGATAAGGGCTTCACTCGGTGGTACTGACAGTGTAATCAGTTTTCTTGAACATACTCAGTATGGTGAAATGGCACAGCTTTTGAAAGAAAATCCCGCACAGTTTGAAAAATATTGTGATGACATGATTACTGAACTTGCCGAAACAGCACGTTTGCAGGCTTTTGGTGTTGAACCGCTTATAGCTTACTATATTGCAAAGGAAACTGAAATCAGAAATCTGCGTATAATTTTGGTTTGCAGGGAAAGCGGAGCGGATATTGAGACAATTACGGAAAGGTTGAGAAAATTATATGTATAAAGTTGCAGTAATCGGGGACAGTGCGAGCGTTTCGGGTTTTGCGGCACTTGGTCTTTCTGTTTTCTGTGAAACCGAACCGCAGAAAATTTCAAAACTTATAACAAGGCTTGCGGCAAACGATTTTGCAGTAATCTATATTACTGAACCTGCTGCGGCACTGGTGAGTGATAAAATAAACAAATACCGTAACAGCCGTTTGCCGTCAATTGTCCTTATTCCTGCAATAAAGGGAAATACGGGCGACGGAATGAGAGCCGTACATGAAGCGGTTGAAAAGGCTGTAGGTTCTGATATACTGAAGAATTGAGGCGATTTATAAAAATGAGCAGTACAGGAACAGTTGTAAAAATCTCAGGCCCACTTGTAGTTGCTGAGGGTATGAGAGACGCTAATATGTTTGATGTTGTGCGTGTAAGCGAACAGAAACTTATAGGCGAAATTATAGAAATGCACGGAGACCGTGCTTCAATACAGGTTTATGAAGAAACCGCAGGACTCGGCACGGGTGAGAAAGTTGTTTCAACAGGTGAACCAATGAGCGTTGAACTCGGTCCGGGACTTATCGGAAGTATTTTCGATGGCATACAGCGACCTCTTGACGATATAAGAAAAGTCTGCGGAAACAGTCTTAAAAGAGGTGTTGAAGTACCTTCGCTTAAAAGAGAAAAGTTGTGGCAGTTTACGCCGTCTGTAAAAGAGGGCGACAGGGTTACAGGTGGTGATATAATCGGAACAGTTCCCGAAACTGATATAGTTCTACACAAAATCCTCGTACCGAACGGCGTTGAGGGTGTTGTAAAAAAAATTTCAGCAGGAGAATTTCATGTAGACGATACTGTTTGTGTACTTGAAACCGACAAGGGTGAACGTGAATTGTCCATGTTTCAAAAGTGGGCGGTAAGACGTGGCAGACCCTACAGGAAAAAATTGTCACCCGATATGCCTTTGGTTACAGGACAGAGGGTTGTTGACTGTCTTTTCCCTATAGCAAAGGGTGGTGTTGCAGCAATTCCAGGACCTTTCGGAAGCGGTAAGACGGTTACACAGCATCAGCTTGCAAAGTGGGCAGCCGCTGACATTATTGTGTATATCGGCTGCGGCGAGCGTGGCAAAGAAATGACCGACGTTCTTAATGAGTTCCCCGACCTTATTGACCCACATACAAATAAATCACTTATGGAAAGAACGGTGCTTATCGCAAATACGTCTGATATGCCTGTTGCCGCACGTGAAGCGTCTGTTTATACGGGCATTACAATTGCGGAATATTATCGTGATATGGGTTATTCTGTCGCACTCATGGCAGACTCAACTTCACGATGGGCGGAAGCTCTCCGTGAGATGTCGGGACGACTTGAGGAAATGCCGGGTGACGAGGGTTATCCTGCTTATCTCGGAAGCCGTCTCGCACAGTTCTACGAGCGAGCGGGACGTGGGGGCGGGCCCGGGTCTGGGGGCAGGGCGGGGGGTGGGTGTGTGGGCGGGGGGGGAGGTGGGCCTGGG
>CAMWGS010000163.1 GCA_947173865.1 uncultured Ruminococcus sp. | reverse complement strand
TCTTAGAACTAGGAAGAATTTCTAGCCTTATTTAAATTTATAAAAATATTTTTTATCTTATTTATCGTCGTAAACGGGTGGATTAACGATATTAAAATTGTAATTTGATTTATCAAATTCGCACTTGTCAAGCAGCATCTGCGGAATTTTCTTGACAGTGATGTGCGAATTCATTTTTTCAACGCCCTTGTCGTAAGAACAGCAGGCAATAACAAGATGTTCGTCGTCGTCCATGCCTCCTGCAATTGACTCAAGAAAAGTCGCACTCAAATGACGTGTCGTCACGAACAGATACGAATTTTCACTACTGTGAGACTGTTTCCAGAACTTTTCGCCGTCGGGTTCATATGTGAATCCCTCGTGAAGTGCCACCGCTCCCGCAAGCATTTCTGCACTGTACGTGGGATTTATGACGTACTCACCAAACTCATCCTTATTAATAAGTGTCGGGGTAAGTTCATAAAAACGGTAACCGCCACCGCCCGTCCAGTCAACAGACTTTGAAATTCCGCCCTTGTCCTCGCCGGAAATAACCATGTCAAGACGCTTTTTGCAGTGTGTGTAAGCGTGGTCGCCCATTTCTATGCCGATATATTTCCGTCCCATTTTTTGTGCGACGGCACACGTTGTGCCACTTCCCAAAAAACTATCAAGCACCAAATCGCCTTCATTTGTGGCTAATGTCAGAATTCTTTATATCAGTCTTTCAGGTTTTGGAGTATCAAAAAGAGTATCAAATTTAAATACTTTTACTTCTTTTTTTGCTTCCTGTGTATGTCCGACTTCCTGATATAACCAAATAGATTGTGCGACTATACCATCTCTAACTTCTGATAAAAAACGTTTTAATGCAGGTACATTATTACCATCCGCACCAAACCAAACACGATTATCTGCAATCATTTTGTTCATAACTTCCTCTGTATATACCCAACACCTACCTGATGTTAAATGATGCTCTTTTCCATTAGGTACTTTTAATACATAAAACTGACTTGATGTTCCATGACCTGCTTGTGCAGTTGCATCGGTACATTTCCAAACACCACGAGGGTCATTATCGAGATTTTTGTATCTGCTGTTAGTTTCTTCGCTTCGTGGAAGTTTATTTAATTCAAATTCTTTAGTGAATGTTTTTGCATAAACAAGTATATAATCATGTGAACGTGAAACAGTTTTTTTCAAATTTACTGGTGAATATGCCTTTGCCAAACAATAGTTGAAAGATAATTTGAACGTCCAAATATTTCATCGCAGATTACTTTTAAATACGCCTGTTCATCATCGTCGATGCTTATCCATATACTGCCGTCATCAGCAAGCAAATTTTTCAGAATCTCCAGTCTCGGACGCATTAAATTCAACCACTAACTATGCTCCAGATTATCATCATAATGCTCAAACGCACTTCCCGTATTGTACGGTGGGTCTATGTAGATACACTTCACCTTTCCTGCATACTTGCTCTCCAACGCTTTCAGTGCAAGCAGATTGTCGCCGTGTATCAGCATATTTTCCGTATCGGGTTCGCTGTCCGTGTTGGACAAATCCGTTCTCTCTATCAAAAGACGTGGCTCAACAGAGATTTTCTCTTCTTTACCAAACCACGTTAACTCTAACTTGTTTGACATTTTTTTCCTCCGCTTCGTTAATTGATAAATCAATTATACCACAAAACGAACGAATTTTCAAGTCAAATTAAGATTTTATTAAGATTGCTGATATTGAACTTACAACAGAATTATGGTATAATATTATCCGAAGGAGATGACGTATTCTTGAAAACCATTGCAATAATCGACGACGACATATATATAAACGCTATGCTTACAGAACTTCTCGAAAAGAACAATTACAAGACTTTAAGTGCATTCTCAGGTACAGAAGCACTTTATATGCTGTCGGAAAACTCCCCCGACCTTATACTTCTAGACCTTATGTTACCAGGCTTATCGGGTGAAAAAGTCCTGCCGAAAATAAGGGACATTCCCGTTATAGTGATGAGTGCAAAGGCTGATGTTCACAGCAAAGTAAAACTTCTGCTTGACGGTGCGTCAGACTACATAACAAAGCCGTTTGATACAGCTGAACTTCTCGCACGTATTGCGGTACAGTTAAGAAAAGTTTCCGTTGCAAATTCCAAAACACTGGAATTTTCCGACATTATATTAAATACAGAAACACATGAAGTCACGGTTAAAAATAGTCCCGTCAGACTTACAAAGACGGAGTTTGCGATACTAAAGTTACTTATGCAGAATCCCTCACAGGTAATAACAAAGTCAACAATACTCGACCGCATAAGTCTTGACACGCCCGACTGTATGGAAAGTTCACTGAAAGTCCACATCAGCAATATCCGCAGAAAGTTCCGTGAGTATTCGGAAACCGACTACATAGAAGCGGTATGGGGAATAGGGTTCAAGATGTCAGAAAAATCTTAACCGAATCTTTACTCTTTTCTTTACCGCTTTCTTAACCATTGTGCATTATAATACAGACATATTCAAAAAGGAGGTATTTTCAGAATGGAATATGTTCTGACAACAAATTCACTTTGCAAGCATTACAGAAACTTCAAAGCCCTGAACAATCTTTCAATGCACGTCCCGAAAGGTTCTATATACGGCTTTGTCGGCAGAAACGGTGCAGGCAAGACAACACTTATACGTCTCATATGCGGATTACAGGAAGTGACAAGAGGAAACTTTGAGATTTACGGAATTACAAACGAAAATCCGAATATCCTGAAATCAAGAAGAAGAATGGGTGCGGTTGTTGAAACGCCGTCCATTTATCTCAATATGACAGCCGAAGAAAACTTAAAGGAACAGTTTCGTATTTTAGGTATGCCGTCATTCGACGGAGTAAAAGACCTGCTTAAACTTGTCGGACTGGAAAACACAGGAAAGAAAAAAGCAAAAAATTTTTCACTCGGTATGCGTCAGCGTCTCGGAATAGCCACCGCACTTGCAGGTGACCCCGATTTTCTTGTACTTGACGAGCCTGTAAATGGTCTTGACCCTCAGGGTATCGTTGAAATCCGTGAACTTATTCTCAAACTCAACCGTGAAAGACAGATAACCGTGCTTATTTCAAGCCATATTCTTGACGAACTTTCAAAGCTTGCCACACATTACGGATTTATTGACGGTGGTCACATGGTCAAGGAAATAAGTGCCGAAGAACTGGAGCAGGTGTGCAGAAAATGTATGCGTGTTACCGTTTCAGATATTAACGTATTTTCAAGGGTCATGGACAAACTCGGTCTTGAATACAGCGTAATCGACGACAGAACGGCGGATATTTTCGCACAACTCAGCGTCACAGAACTTGTATTCTCACTGCATAACGCAAACTGCGAACTTATTACGGTTTCGGAGCGTGACGAGTCACTTGAAAGCTACTTCATTAATCTAATCGGAGGCGGTAAACATGAGTAAACTTATTTCCGCAAATTTCACAAGACTTTTCAAAAGCGGAATTTTCAAACTTTATATGATATTTTCAGGCGGTCTGAGTGTGTTTATGATAATTATGCGTTACATAGACACCAAGAATAATCTTGAACACTATAAGGAGATGAATCTTCCGACTGAATACTTCACTATGGACGGTATTATGTTTGTCAGCTTGCTGTATATTCTGTTTGCCGTTCCTGTACTTGTCGGAAACTTCGTCGGCACTGAATATTCCGACGGTACTATAAGAAATAAATTAATTGTCGGACACAAAAGAAGTGATATATATTTTGCAAACTTAATAGTATGTTCGGCTGGTACGCTTATGGGTGTTATTCTGCACATTATTATTAACTGTACTGTCGGTACTGCTTTATGCGGTATGGAAGTACTCACAGCTCAGAAAATTCTTGAACTGACTTTATACATGATAATTGCGTTTATATCGGTAACTGCTCTTATGGTGATGTTTACAATGTTTGTCAACAGTAAGGCAGGTGCGTCCGTTACAGTTCTTATTGTAACAATGATAATGTTTGTTGCAACACTTACAATATCCAACAAACTTTCACAGCCGGAATACTATGAGGGCGGAAAATACTTTGATGAGGAAACTCTGGAATTAGTAGATATGGAAAGAGAAAAAAATCCCGACTATCTTACCGGTACAAAACGCAAGGTCTATCAGAATGTTTACGATGTTATACCAGTATCGCATATGTATGAAGCTGCTATGTCAAGCACTAAAAATGCCAATAAATTCGCAGGTTATGACGGTATAATACTTGTCGTCACAACAGCTCTCGGAATAATATTATTCCGAAAAAAAGATTTGAAATAACGGGGGGAATACAGTGTTGTACATTCTGGTCTGTATTCTGGTTGCCGTAACAGCCATGCTTTCCATAAAACTTTATCTTATAAAAAAATCCGCCCGTGAAATCAAAGATGAACTGGCGTACAGGCTTGAAAACAGCACTAACACTCTTATCAGCATATCTTCACGTGACAAAGATATGTGCATACTTGCCGACAGTCTGAACATTCAGTTAAAAGAACTGCGGAAAAAACGTCTGAACTATGAAAAAGGCGACCTTGAACTGAAAGAGGCAATAACCAATATTTCACACGATTTGAGAACCCCTCTTACCGCAGTAATCGGTTATCTTGACTTAATGGAAAATATCGGCGGAAATGATGAAGTCTCACGCTATACTGCTATGATACGCAACCGTACAGACGTTATGAAACAGCTTACGGAAGAACTTTTCCGCTATTCAATAATAACATCCGTACAGGAAACAAACCTTGAAATGCTCTGTATAAATGATGTTCTGGAGGAAACTCTTGCGGGATTCTACGGAGCAATAACAAAGTGCGGAATAGTTCCCGACATTGATATTTCCGAAACAAGAACAGAAAGAAAACTCGACAAATCCGCTCTGTCAAGGATTTTTTCCAATATCACAAGCAATGCCCTTAAATACAGTGATGGTGATTTTCAGGTCAGGCTTTCCGATGACGGTGTTATAACTTTCTCAAACTTCGCAAAAAAACTCACGTCCATAGAAACAGAAAAATTATTTGACCGTTTCTATACCGTCGAAAAC
>CAMWGS010000162.1 GCA_947173865.1 uncultured Ruminococcus sp. | reverse complement strand
GTAGTTGTAGTATCCTTTACATCGCCTACCTGAATGTAACCCTTCTTAACATCTACATTATGAGGTGTTTTTTCAGCTGTTGCAAGGTAAGTATTTGCAAGATTGATTTCATAAAGTCCGTCAGGTGTTCCGGCAGGTACATCAAATGTATAGAAAACCATGTCGCCGTCCTTTACAGTAACACCCTCACCGTTTGAACCTTCACAAGTACCGTTTACGTTACCTTCGTTAATGTCTCTTACAAGAGCTGTACTGAGAGCAGGACAAGTCTTTACAACGTCTGCAAGCTTGATTCCGCCGGCAACTGTAATGTCGAATGAGAATCCGGCAACAGTAAGACCTGACTTGACTGTTGTAATGTGCATATCAACATCAACAGTTTCGCCTGCATTTGCATGCCAGTAGCCGTTTTCGTCCTCAGGATTGTCGAAATCAAGAATGAAATCAGCATTAGACGCATTCTTATTTGCAGTAACATCTTTTACCCCGTCCATACTAACATTAGGCTGCACGGCAGGAACACTGCCGGCAGCACTAACTACGAGGGATGAAGTAAATGCACTTGACACAAACGTTGCCGCCATGACAAGAGATGTAACTGCGGAAAGCAGTTTCTTCATCTGTGCATTTCCTTTCCGGGCAATTGCCCCATTATTATTGAATTTTGCTGATTACTTGTTAACAGGGAGTGTTACAAGATGTACAATGCTCTGAATGATAGCCTTGGAGTCTTCAGCTGTGAGTTCTTCACCATTCTTAGGATTGTAGCAGTCAGCGTTGAGCTTACCCTGGTCACTGATGTTGATAGACTTAGCATCGTTGAGATATTTGTTAAGAATAACAACGTCGTTGATTCTTACATGACCATCACAGTTTGTATCACCGTAATCAGGTGTACCAGGAACCTTTGATGTGGAAGTTGTAGAAGTTGTAGTTGTAGAAGAAGAACCACGGCTTGCTGTTGTAGTTGTAGAAGAAGAACCGCCACTCTTTGTCGTTGATGTAGTAGTTGTTGAAGACTGTGTAGTTGTTGTAGAAGAATCAGGCTGTGTAATAGAATCGCCTACCTGAATGTAACCCTTCTTAACGCCTATGTTATGAGGTGTTTTTTCAGCTGTTGCAAGGTAAGCATTTGCAAGATTGATTTCATAAAGTCCGTCAGGTGTTCCGGCAGGTACTTCGAATGTATAGAAAACCATGTCGCCGTCCTTTACAGTAACACCCTCACCGTTTGAACCTTCACAAGTACCGTTTACGTTACCTTCGTTAATGTCTCTTACAAGAGCTGTACTGAGAGCAGGACAAGTCTTTACAACGTCTGCAAGCTTGATTCCGCCGGCAACTGTAATGTCGAATGAGAATCCGGCAACAGTAAGACCTGACTTAACTGTTGTGATGTGCATATCAACATCAACAGTTTCGCCTGCATTTGCGTGCCAGTAGCCGTTTTCGTCCTCAGGATTGTCAAAATCAAGGATAAAGTCGCCTGATACCGGCTGGTCAGGTGTCTTAGTGGAAGATGTAGTAGTTGTTGTAGAAGAATTTCCACTATTTGTAGTTGTTGACTGAGTTGTAGTTGTAGAAGAATCAGGCGGTGTCTCAGTATCGCCTACCTTGATTGTAAGATTGCTAAGGTCAAGATTCTTATCTACAAGAGTATTATACCAGTCAATTGTTTCAACAAGGCATGAAGGAACAGACGGAGTATCAGCTGTCATATAATCACAGTAATCAATAGTATATTCGCCTTCAGCAGTACCCTTTGGAAGAATTACATCAAATACTACAACTGGATAATCATCAGACTTTTCGCCGAACCAATCCTTATACTTTGTACCGTTGTTATTCCATGCAACACCAATGTAAGCATTGTCTGTACCTGCAGCAATCTGCTTTTCATCAACAGCCACAGTGTATTTACCGGCAGGCATATAACCGCCTCTCTTAGCATATTCACCAGCAAAGCTTACGGGTGTATCAGTAGTGAATTCTGTGCCGTCTTTTGTTGTGAATGTCTTTGGTTCACTGAAATAAGGGTCAGCACCAGGCTTGTAGCTTTGGAACTTGATGTTCTTTACATCAGCATTCTTTGAGTTTACAGTAGCCTGAACAGAAATACCCTTTGTATCAGGTGTTTCTTCGCTGAGGTAGATAGCGAGCGGAATAGTAACATCGCCGTCCTTGATAGCATCAGCAGAAACGTTAACTGTTGCACCATCAGCAGTTACACCTGACGGTAAAGTAGCCTCCTTGTATGTAAGGATAGATAAGCCCTTCTTTGCATCAGCAGCACCTGCTACTACAGGAGCAACTGCACTTACCATTGTTGCAGCCATTACAAGTGAAGTAGCCGCAGAAACTAATTTTCTCATTTGTAATAATTCCTTTCTTTAGGTTTTAAAACCTATTAATAACTTAAAAATTTTTTTGGGGGATTATATTCCTTTGTATGGGGACAAATCAGATAATCTTCAACAGAACAGTATACTTGATTTCCGAATTATTAAGTATCCAAAGCATCAAGCTGAGCAGATGTCATTGGGAAATCATCTGGGGTAATTGTTCTGGCTTGAACATACTGAATAGCAAGAGCATCTGAGTTTGTAATACCTTTTCCGTTGTCAACAACGTCTGCATTAATCTTACCCTGTTCTGTAAGTTGATACTTGTCAGGGTTTGCAATTGATTGCATGATAAGTATAGCATCAGCGAGTTCTACTTTTCCGCTTTCATCAGCATCGCCCATATAAGTTTTTCCGGAAACACTTCCGCCTTCACCGATAACAACAGCGCCGTCAGAAGTTTCAACTGCATATCTTACGACGTCCTTTTTATTGAAATATCCGACGCTTATAACATCATTCTGTACATTAGAACCTGTCAATGTATCACGTGATGTGGGAACGATTTCCAACGGTACTGTTGCAGAACCTGCGTCCTTTGAAGCCTTACCTGTAATAGTACAGAATACGCCTTCTCCATTCATCCAGTATGAAGAATCCTCAATAGATGTTGTCCATACAAGATTAACATTACCATTTTCGTTATCAATACTGCTGTCGAAAATTGGTAACATAGATGCTGACGGGTCATCCTTTATGGCTGCTGTATTTGCAAGAGCACCTGCTTTCACGGAATCAATTGATATCAGACTGCTGTCATATTTAACAGTAAAGTCACAGCACTGAATGCCCGAAGACGGTATGTTAGCTAACGATACGTCCACTGAAAAAGTTTCGCCTGCCTTTACTTCTGCTTTACCAACGGATATCTGCACTGTTTCGCCGGCTGCAAAAACAGGAGCAAGTGAGCAAACGGAAAGCGAGAGCATCGCAGCGGATACTGCTCCGATGACTATCTTTTTTGCCTTCATTAAATTTTTCCTCCTTCTTTTATTAATGTTATATAACAAAGGAACGACTGCCCCTTTAATTATATCATGCCTTAATCCAAATCCTCATGGACTTGTTACAGACCGCAGAACCATACTGCCGAACAGAACGGTCTGCTTTCACAAAAAACGTGCTCTGTCGGCAGCGGTCATCAATTAAGACAAACCATACTGCCATGATTAGATATGAATCCAAACTCACATTTATTCATGATTTCATTATATATCAGGACTAAAAAAAAGTAAATAGGTTTGTATTCATTTTGGTATTTTATCTAAACATCAAAACATTTTTTTGCACGCTTTGCACAATGAATCAAATCACTGAAAGGATATTCCTACGATATTATTGGAATTTGTGTGAATAAATCAATTTATTTATCCAGTTTTCTGAATTCTTCGGGAATGTTGTTTTCAATTATACTGTTGACTATATCCCAGCCGAACTGCGGATAAGTGCCTGCCGGATAAGCATAAGGCAGACCATGGCTTTCTGCGAGTTCAGGAGTATATTTACTGTAGGGATATACTCTTAAGTTTGAAAAGCTTCCGTCGTCATAGTGTATTATTGTCGGGACAGCACCTACTTCTTCAAGCCTTGTTTCGCCTGTTGCACCGTCCACAACTATATCAAAATCGGGCATTTCCCCGACGAGATTGAAATTATCGGTCTGAGCACATACAAAGTTGCCCATAGAGTAATAGACAAACCCTCTTGTACCGTCGTCTCTCTGAATCCACTCCATAGTTTCAGCGGTATGGGTATGACAACCAAGAATAACGTCTGCACCCCAGTTTACCATTTTATTGGCGAGTTCAATTCTGTCTTCAGAGACTTCATGAGTGTCCTCAACCCCCCAGTGAGCAGAAACAATTACTGCGTCTGCCATTTCGTGTGCTTTTTTAATCTGACGTTCAATAACGTCTTCTTCATAGTTCATAATAACACGCAGGGACGAATCATCGGGAATTGAAAAACCGTTTATATGTTCCGCATAAGCAAGAAAAGCAATTTTAACACCATTCACTTCACGGATACGTATATTTTCGGAATCCTCCTCATTCAGATATGCACCGAGAACTGTAAGATTATTTTCATCTGCCTTTTTGTTCCAGAAGTTTATAGACTCCTCAAGACCTAAAGCACCCATATCAAGCAAATGATTGTTTGCCATAGTGAAAACGTCAAAACCGAGGTCAATAACAGCGTCAGCGACTTCAGGAGGCGAATTGAATATAAGCTGTCCTCCGTCCGCACCTCTTACCTGATTACTTTCTGAAATAATTGTTTCCTGATTCAAAATTGCAACGTCCGCACTTTCAACAAGATACTTGACATTCTCATAAATCGGCTTGAAATCGTAATTTACACCTTCCTGCCCGTAAGCGTTGGCTTCGGCATTCTTGTAAACCGAATAATGAATAAGATTGTCTCCTGCTGCAACGACATGAACTCTTTTGTCTTCGGGAACAGGTTCTGTAGTCGGTTCTTCGGTTGTGGTCTGAATCGTTGTTTCCTGCACAGGAATTTCCTCACCTGCCTGACCAACCGTCTGATTATTTCCGCAACCTGTGAAAACCGCTGAAAACAGCGAGGCAACAGCAGCAAATGAATACATCTTTTTTAAATTCATTGATATTATCTCCTTACAGAAAGTCGTCATATTATTAAACTCTCTGT
>CAMWGS010000161.1 GCA_947173865.1 uncultured Ruminococcus sp. | reverse complement strand
GCTTATATATATATGTGTACTCGGAAGTACCAAATCCCCCGAAGGCTATCTTATTCTTAATTCAGAACTTGTTCCCGTAGGTTCGACCGTTTCAATAATAAAACGTCAGCTTGTTATGATAATGATTATACTTATTATAATAGCGGCTTTCATTTCCGTCTTTCTTGCCAACAGAATATCAGGTCCGATTGACAGGATAACAAAGTCAGCCGAAAACCTTGCGAAAGGCGACCTTAACACTAAGTTTGACGGCAGAGGGTATCTTGAATCAAAAAAACTTGCCGATACTCTTATGTATGCAGAAAAGGAACTTTCGAGAGTGGACAAGATGCAAAGAGATTTGATAGCAAACGTTTCCCACGACCTCAGAACCCCACTTACCATGCTTAAGGCATACGCCGAAATGATACGTGACCTTTCGGGCGACAATCCTGTAAAGAGAAACGAACATCTTGAAATCATAATCAATGAGACAGACCGTCTTTCAGCTATGGTAAACGATATTCTTGACCTTTCAAAACTTGAAAGCGGTAAACAGAAACTTAATCCGTCCGAGTTTGAAATAGGTGCAAAGCTTAATGCAATTATAGGACGTTTCAAGGGTATTTCGGATAAAATGGGATATCATATACACTTTACACCAGATAAGGAAGAAACGGTATACTGTGATATTGTGAAGATTGAGCAGGTAATATACAACCTTATAAACAACGCCATAAATTATACGGGAGCGGACAAGCAGGTATATGTGCGTCAGATTAATCAGGCGGACGGCGTACTGATTGAAGTCGAGGATACGGGCGACGGTATCGAGGAAAGTAAGATAAAGCTTATATTTGACAAATACTATCGTTCGGAAAATCACAAAAGGGAAGTTGTCGGAACGGGTCTCGGTCTTTCGATTGTAAAAGCGGTTCTGAAACTTCATGGTTACGATTACGGCGTAAGAAGTACACTCGGAAAGGGTTCTGTATTCTGGTTCAAAATAAATGACGTAAGCAGATTCTGAAAAATTTCTGTTATTTTTGAAATTTTCACAAAATTTTCACTTTGACGTCATACAATCAACATATACAAGGTGTATTATATAGGTGCTGAAGGAGAAATCCTGAAGTTGTTTTTTTCATGGTTGATGTAGTGCTTACCCCAGTGCTACATTACAAAATCCCCAATAATCCCTATATCATGGCAAATGAGCTTCCTTAACCGGAAGCCATTTGTTTTTTACACGAAAATAGGAGGTTGCGGAATGAATGTACTGATATATTCAAGAAATGAAATCGAGGAAATTATAGATTCGGGAAAATTTCTTGAAAACACTGCCGTCATAAGTTTTTATGACCCAAAAATAAAAAGAATTGACAGGAACTATTCTCATAGTGATTACAGAGGAGTGTGCGAAAATGTCTTTTACAGCGAACTTGATGACCTCGACCTTGATTGTATGAAAGAAAAAGGCTACACATATAATACATATTTTCCCGAAGCTGACGAAATTGCAGAGTTCGTATATAATGTCTATAATAATGGTATGGATATAATATGCCAGTGTGAATACGGTCAAAGCAAAAGTGTGAGAACTGCCGTCGCTATTCTGGAACACTTCTTTAAAAGCGGTATATGGGGGCAGACTACAAACATTATCCGAATCAGTTGGTATTCCATAAAATTTTTGACGCACTCGAAAAATACGGAAAAAAATAATTTTCACAAATTTTCTGAAAACTATTGACATTTTCTGCTTTCTGAGTTATAATAACATTATAACCTTATCAAGAGTGGCGGAGGAAACAGGTCCTTTGAAGCCCGGCAACCTAACTGTTTGTGCAGAAAAGGTGCTAATTCCTGCGGTTTATCCGGCAGATGAGGATTTTTTCAGAAATCAGAACATTCCGGAAACGGAATGTTTTTATTTTTTTCAGGAGGAATGTTTTATGAATAAGTTTTTTTTCACGTCTGAATCGGTTACAGAAGGTCACCCCGACAAAATATGTGACCAGATTTCAGATGCTGTTCTTGACGCAATTCTTGAACAGGACAAGAATGGTCGTGTTGCCTGCGAAACAGCGGTAACTACAGGTATGATACTCTGTATGGGTGAAATTTCCACAACCGCAAAAGTTGATATTCCTAAGATTGCACGTCAGGTAGTTGCTGATATCGGTTATGACCGTGCAAAATATGGTTTTGACGCTCACACCTGCTCTGTTATTACAAGTATTGATGAACAGTCCGCAGATATTGCAATGGGTGTAAACGAAGCATTTGAGTACAGAGAGGAAAATTCAGAAAACGACGGTCTTTCAAACGGTGCAGGTGACCAGGGTATTATGTTTGGTTTTGCCTGCAATGAAACTCCCGAACTTATGCCGTTGCCCGTATCTCTCGCCCACAAGCTCGCAATGAAGCTTACGGAAGTAAGAAAAGACGGCACTCTCCGTTATCTCCGTCCCGATGGCAAAACTCAGGTTACCGTTGAATATATTGACGGCAAACCCGCAAGAATTGACGCTGTTGTTGTATCTTCACAGCACTCCGCAGACATTTCCCTCAGCCAGCTTCGCAAGGATATTGAGGAATTTGTTATCAGGGCAGTTATTTCCGAAGAACTTATGGACGAAAACACAAAGATTTTCATAAATCCTACAGGACGCTTTGTAATAGGCGGTCCGCAGGGTGACAGCGGTCTGACAGGCAGAAAGATTATAGTTGATACATACGGCGGTTATTCACGTCATGGCGGTGGTGCTTTCAGTGGTAAAGACCCGACGAAAGTTGACAGAAGTGCGGCGTATGCGGCAAGATATATTGCAAAGAATATAGTAGCGGCAGGACTTGCCGAAAAGTGTGAAGTACAGCTTTCCTATGCAATAGGCGTGGCAAAGCCGATGTCTATACTGATTGATACTTTCGGTACGGGAAAAGTTTCGGAAGAAAAGCTTTCGGAAGCAGTCGGAAAGGTGTTCGACCTCAGACCGACCGCTATCATCGAAATGCTTGAACTCAGAAAGCCACAGTACAGAAAACTTGCGGCATACGGTCATATGGGACGTGAAGAACTCGGCGTAGCATGGGAAAAGACCGACAAGGCTGAACTTATAAAGTCTGCTGTTTCTTGAGAAAGGAATTTGATGTTATGAAAAATTATGCTGAAATCAGGTTTGAAAATCCTGTGCTGGCAGGAATACTTCATGTTTCGGAGTTCGGAAAGTATGACCTGAAACTTGATACTTTTGTACCTGTTGAGTCTCCGAAAAACGCCGTTGACGTTCTCAATATGCTTTTTGTACTGCTTGAAAAGAATCCTGATACGCCTGCGGGTCGTGTCTATATGGGAAATCAGGCGGAAATCCTTCACCGAACAATGAACAGTCTTTCAGATGTAATTGACAGTTTCAGTGATATTGAAGTTGCAATAACTACAACTACAAAGGACGAAGAAGGAAATACTCTCGAAACGAGAGCAGTAACAAATATAACGGTATCCGAATCAGCAGAAAACTGATGTATAAAAAAAAGGGGACAGTTAAAAAAGCTGTCCCTTTTCTTTGAGGTGATTGAATGAAAAAAATTTTTTGTCTGCTTGCTGTGATGACGCTTACCGCCTGCGGAAATAAAACAGAAAATTCCGTGAATCCTCTCGGAAGCGTGGAAACAAAAACAACCGCCACAGTTTCACAGACAGTTACAGAAACTACTACAGAAAATACTGCGACTCAGACAACTACACGTAAGAACAGAAATGTAAAAAAATCCGTTTCCGAAAAAGTTGTTATAGACGTACCGTATTATTCGCAGAAAGACTACCCGACAGGCTGTGAACTTGTGAGTATGTCAATGGTTCTTGCCTTTTATGGATTTGACATAAAGGCAGGTGACATTATAAAGAAAGGTTATCTTGATTCGGCGGAAATATATACAAAAAAATCAATAAAGTACAGCGGTGACCCGAATAAAGTATTTATCGGAAATCCGAATAAAAACAGCGGTTACGGGTGTATGAGTGGGGCGGTCATACTTGCACTTCAGCGTTATCTTTCTCCGCAGGAACACAAACTCAATAAAAAGTACGAAATAACAGACCTTGGCGGTATGTCACTTGAAGAAATATGTGAAAATTACATAGACAACGGAATTCCCGTTATTGTGTGGTGCAGTATAAACATGAAACCCACTTTCACGAATCTGCGGAACAGCTGGATTATTGAAAATACCGGTGAGCGTTACATATGGAAATCAAACGAACATTGTCTCGTACTTGTCGGCTACGACGACGAAAACTATTATTTCAACGACCCTCTTGTAAAAAAAGAGACAAAATACATGAAACGTCTTGCTGAACGACGCTACGGTGAAATGGGTATGCAGGCAGTTGTTGTTGAAGAAGTCAGTCAGTAATAATACAATTATGGAGTTCGAGATATTCACCGTCATATACGGTTATTTCGTCTGTTATGTTTTTATTGTAGTCATCGTAGCTGTAAAGATGTCCCGACTCTTTAATCACCGCACCGACTGCATTTATACCTGAGTATATATACCACTCGGCGTATTCGGATAATTCTTCTGCTTCTTCAAGTCTGTAGGTACCTGCTTCAATGTCTCTGCCGATTATGAACATACCGTCATGTTCACGGGGATTATTTTCTATTTCGGGGTGCATATCGAGGTTGTAAGCTGTCGCCCACGAAAAATCAAGATAGCCGTTTCCTGAAATTTCTGCGATTCTTGTACCGTCAAAATGCACATATGCGGAAGAAATCTGATTTTCGCACGAAGGGTCGGAATAGACTCCCTGTACACCGTGATTGTTTGAAAGTTCTGGAATGAATATATATAGTCCTTCAGGAATGTCAACGCCTATCTGATAAGTTCCCGAAGGGAAAACACCGTTTTCTATGAAAGCACCGTTTTCGTCGTATACGGGAAGTGCGTCATTTGTTTCTTCATTGTAGTGATAAATGTCGTCCTGTTCGTCGTATTCAATGGCATATTCAGGCGGTGACTGTATATAGGTTCTGCTTATGTTGTAGTTTGCCAAAACAGCCATTATAATGAAGTTAACGGCACATACCGCAAATACACCTGCCA
>CAMWGS010000160.1 GCA_947173865.1 uncultured Ruminococcus sp. | reverse complement strand
TGCGGGAGCCGGATTTGAACCGACGACATTCGGGTTATGAGGGATTAACATAAGTTATTTTGCCGTTTCTCAGCATACGAGATACGTTAAAATACGCCTATTTTACGTTATTTTTGAAAATCAGCGTTACTCAGCTTACATGCTGTGAGCAACTTTTAAGGGGTCAAAATTAGGGTTCTTCCAATAAGTTATCTATTGTTAAAAATCCGAGACAATGTTTTATTGATATAACGAGAAGATGAATAGACTACTTTTTGGATGAACCAAAATTGGTATAATTAAACACTTTCAATAAAGTTGTCGAAATTGTCTTCTGCCCTAAATTCTGCTTTATTGCCAAGTGCTTCAAAATGCTTATAACCACATTCAATCTTTTGCCATTCGGTAGGACGAAGAGCATCTGCACTGGTATTAGCTTTAGTTTCTATTACAAAATACAGCTTTTTGTCATCGTCCTTTTCAATAACTACAGCCCAGTCTGGATTATATGAACCCAATGGAGTAGGAATTTTAAACCAGTCAGGAAGTTTAGCATAAAGCTTTACATCTTCATTCGCTTCGAATTTTCTGGCAAACCCTGCTTCATTATTGCTATCATATACAACATAATCGTATACTGATTTTTTTGATTCAATCATATTATGTTCCAGATATCCTGTAAGCTCTTCTGTATCCAAAAGTTCCTGTGCATAGAATTCATCATCACCAATCTTAGTGTATTTAATGCCGTTTACAAGCATAGTTTTCATATTTGTGGCAATAATTTTACTTACATCTTCCATATAGCGTTGCGGATTCTTCTTGAACATATTGAGTGTACCACTTTCCTTTAATATTGCTACAAGTGTATGCCGTGTAAGACTTGTATTCGACTGGAGATATGTAATAATATCAGGCAGCATCTGCGTTTCTTCTCCAGATGAAAGGGTGGTATGAACCTTTTCTGTAGTTTCAAGACCGCCTACCGAGTGCTTAAGCTCAGCCTTTGAGTATATCAGCTTTGCAGAACTTGTGCTGAGATTTGCGTTCATTTCCTCGCTGCATTTTTTTATAAGCTCAGAGCTGTCAAAGGAAACAGAATATGTTGTTTTATACTTTATTCTGTCCCATAATTCTTTGAAATCTGGATTCAGATAAACCTGTTTATTAAGACTAACTGGTTCTTTTTTGGAATGAGGTTTTATGTTAAGATTACCACTAATTTTCTTGCATACGGCAGTAATAGCAGGCAGACTATTTTTTAAATCATCAGGCACTTCAATAGTATTCTCTTTAAGTGCCTTTTTCAGTTTATCCTGAACCTTACCATTGTCATTAATATATTCTTTATTCTCAAAGAATTTGTAAATAACAGCTGATTTTTCAGTACCGAGATAACTTGCCTCACCATTTTCAGCTGTAACCTTTATATTAGCGAAAGTATGTTTCTCAATGTAACCAAAACGAATACCCTCATCGTCTTCATATTCTTTTTGAAGTTTTTTTGCAAAATCTTCATAGCTCTCATTAGCCATAACAGTTAGCGTATTTATTGATGAACCATGCAAACGTTCTCCATCTTGATTAACACACAGACGCAGACCACGTCCTATTTCCTGACGCTTTTTAACTTCGCTGTTTGTTTCATTAAGAGTGCATATTTGGAATACATTAGGATTATCCCAGCCTTCACGAAGAGCAGAATGTGAGAAGATAAATCTGAGCTTTGTATCAAATGATAAAAGCTTTTCCTTATCCTTCATAATCAGATTATATGCATCACCATCGGAAGTGGTATTGCCATTTGTGTCCTTGAACACACCCTTCTTGTCAACGGAAAAATATCCGTTATGTACAACAGTTTCATCGTCGCTGATTACGCCCGAATCAATAAGCTTCTTATACTTTGGACGCTGAATAAGCTCTTTATAATTTTTTTCAAAAAGCTGTGCATATTTCCCCTGCTGAGCAATTCCGTCATCATCATAATAGCGGTAATTTGCAACCCTGTCAATAAAGAATAAGCTAAGAACCTTAACACCTTTTCCGCTAAGAACAAGTTCCTTGTTCAGATGTTCTTCAATAGTCTTGCGTATCTGCTGTTCCTTTACGGCAGTATCATCAATATCGCCCACAGCTCGTCCAATTCGTAGAATTTCAGGCTTCATAGTAAAGCTTACATATTCATTACCTTTTTCGCAGTAAATCTCATCTATAACATAGCCATCGTATATAGAACGATTTCCCGAAAGTTTTTCAGAAAGGTCGCTACCTTGCTTTACGGTAACCGTCTTACGCTTAACAATACCTTTTACAAGTACATCAATCTCAATCTTCGCCGTGATAGGCGATTTTTTATTATCAACTGATTTCAGCAGCATATATGCACGGTTATGATAATCTGCTGTGGTAAAGCTGGCAACTTCAATCTGCTTTACAAGATTCATTTCAAAGGCGTCAATGGCATCAAGCTTATATACGCAGTTATGCTTATCAACGTGAGTAGCCGAATATCTCAGTGTACACAAAGGATTAAGGGAAGCAATAGCCTCTTTTGACTTGGGCGTTGTATCAACCGATTGCGGTTCATCAATGATAACAATAGGATTTGTTTCGGCAATAAGGTCAATAGGACGCATACCGTTCATTTTATCATTTGTACGGTGAATAAGATTAGCTTTGTTTTCTTTTTCGGGGTCAGTAAAACTTTTTCGGAAAGCATCAATATTTATGACCATTATTTGAATATTGTCCGCTATCGCAAAATCACGAACCTGACTGAGCTTTCCACTATCATAAACAAAATAATCGTAAGGGGTATTATTATACAGCATATTAAAATGCTCTTTTGTAATGTCCAGAGATTTCTTAACTCCCTCTTTAATTGCAATACTCGGCACAACTATAATAAACTTAGTAAAGCCGTATTTAGCGTTCAATTCAAAAATAGTACGCAAATACACATAGGTTTTACCCGTACCTGTTTCCATTTCAATATCAAAATCGTACTTGCCGTGTTCAAGAACTGTTGATTGTTTCAAACCATTTCGAAGTTGAATCTCTTTCAGATTATCAAGTATATCCTCGTCAATAAGTTCAAGATTATTTCCGATTCCCGTAGAAGTAAATAACGTTCCCTGTCCCTCAATTGTGTCATAAAGGGAAACGGTAAAGTTCGACTGTTTCGGTGTTTGTCCTTTGAAAAGGTCAACAACGGAGGAAACAGCATCTTTTTGATAATCAAGTTCCGAATCAAATTTAAACTTCATCGTTTTCCTCCTTTATTTGATACTCTTCAGAAAGAATGTTTGGAATAGAGTTCATTTCAGTATACGAAAAATGTTCTGTTGCAGCGTCAATTCCATTTGTAAACGGATTTAATGACACTAAGTCTGTAGATTTACATGCGGTTTTTGTCAGCTTTGCAATAGTATCTTCGGATAATTCAGGAGACATAAAAAAGTCCTCAGTATATGCAAAAATAATATAATTAACAACTTTTAATTGCTCTTTATGCGACAATTTCTTGAATTGCTTAAAAAAAGAACTGTATCGTTTATTTCCATTCTCAACGAAAAACAGTATAATACTCTTGGATTTAAAAGGAAAAACGCACAAATGAACATTTTTAATTTCATAATTAGCATTATAGTTGTATATATTATTTATCACTTTACCTTCCAAATCACAGATTAATGATACACTGCCTTGAAAAGCTATTGGTATTCTATATGGCAATTCAATATATGTATAAATATAATAATCACCATCAAACGGCTTAAGTGTGCTTTTTTTAGCTTTATTATATGCAAAAATATATTCTTTCAAATCCATTTCATTTACCATATGCTTAAAATTTCCAATAGAACTGGGGAATCCTAATTTACTGGTCATTTCATCGTATAAAGCGTCTTCAAGCTCTCTTTTACTAATAAGTTTCAAACTGTTTTTCATCGCTATTTGAGCAAGCATTTTTGTAGTAGGCTTTTTATCATAGTTATTTTCATTTTCATAATCCTGAAAAATTTTGCTATCACAGTCTCTGCAAATTATATGAAATGTCCCAGCTTCATTGACACCTTTATCCTTCTTTAAAAGAGGAATATCAACCATAGTATTCATATGAAACAGTTTTCCATTTGTAGCGATATATTTTAAGCAAAATGCTGGAATAGTGTGAGAATTACAAAAGCTATTACAAAGTTCATTACAATAGTAACAATGAGTGCGTTTAGATTTCTGCTGACTTGCCTTATATGTTTTGCTAAATGTCTTTTTGTATTTAATAAGTTCTTCTTGCGTCAAAAAGTCTTTTACTCCTGCAAATTTTCCTAAGTCAACTGGCATAGTTATATTATCCATACTCCCACCTCACACCGTTGTAAACGCATCTTCTTTAAGTCCTGCCTGAACAAGAGTCAGCTTAACATTAGTCTTAATGCAGTCATCAGCAAAACCATTATCCTTGAAAACAACTTTCCAGGTTTCGGGAGCCTGCTCCTTGTACATCTTCACCATACCCTCAGCAACAGAAACGGTAATATTATCATCAAGACACATCATCAACGCACCACGACCAATAGAATAAACCTTTTTGCCGTCAATTTTGGTGACATCAATCGGGTATGAAAGGTCAAGTCCCATTTTGAGCATAAACTCATATACAACGTCCTCTTCGGTCCTGTCGGGAACATAGTTGTTTATCATGTCATCAAGGGTAAGTTCAAGGTTATCAAAATCTGGATTCCATTTTTTCAGATTGGAGCTGTCAAGCTTGAATACCTTAAAACCTATATCTAAATTGCTATATTTGTGATTCAGTTTATCAACTTCAAATCCTTCGCCGTAAGTTGCAATATCAACTGTTTCTTTTTGGGCTTCATTTAATATCTTTTCTCCAGCACGTCTTATTCTTTCCTTACCGATTTCGCATATGTTCTTATAACCTGCCTTGAATGCTTCAGAATCCTCCTGTGTAGGTTCGGGAAGCTGGACGCAGATAAATCTTCTGTTTCCGCCATCCTCTGCATTTAACTGCATAACAGCGTGGGCAGTGGTGGCTGAACCACTGAAAAAGTCGAGGATAATATCGTCCTTTTTAGTCGAATATTTAGAAA
>CAMWGS010000159.1 GCA_947173865.1 uncultured Ruminococcus sp. | reverse complement strand
ATATAAAACTTATATCCATGATGCCGTTTCTCAGACACGCAGAGTTTTTTTCCGCTTATGACAAGAAAATTCTTGCGGAGATAGAAAAAAATTCCGATTATCTTGTTACGGTGAACGAAAATCCTGATATAATATACGGAAAGCATATTTCTGAAAACTGTTCTCCGAATCTTTACCGTGACCGTAATTACTGCATGGTGGACAGGTCGTCGGCAGTAATAGCTTTTTATGACAATAAATCAATGTTTTCAGGTACTTCACAGACAATAAACTATGCATACCGCAACGGACGAAAAATATACAGTTTCGGTATGAAAGAAATATTTGACGTGATGGACAAATCAGGAACTGATATACGCTCTATCGGTCGGGAAATAGCATTCATAAAAAACGTTTTTGATGTTCCGCAATAATATTATATCACAATTGCAGGATTTTGCAAGAGGAATAAATTTTTTCAGCATATATATATTGTCTGAACTGCTGAAAAACCATATTTATTTTTAGTGCGGATATTTTCCTGTCATATATCAACATTTTATCTATTTACATGAAAGGAGCTGTTTTTATGGCAAACAAAAAAAGCGGAAGAATTGCTGTTCCGTTTCTTCTCACAATTTTTTTCGGTCTGCTTATTGTAGGAGGAGGAGCTTTCGGAATATATAATTATTTCGGATTCAATAAAGATGCACCTCTTGAAGAACCTACCCCACGTGCTGCGGCAATAGTTACTGAGGAGGATAATCATACAATGCTTCTTATTCTTGACGAACCTGACCAGAAATGTTCTTCCACATTCGTTCTTATGCGTTCCAAGCCAAAGGAAAAAAGACTGTTGTTTATAGGTATTCCGACAAATACTATTTCTATAGTTGACGGACAACAGGAACATATCAAAAACTCATATGACAGAGGAGGTCCGCAGGCAGCCGTTAATTTTGTAAATCAGTGTTTCGGAATAGAAGTTGACAGATACATGAAGTTTGATTCTGAGTCATTCAGAAAAGTGTGTGATATCCTCGGCGGTGTTACATACTTCGTCGAGCCTGATATTGCAGGATTCAAGAAGGAGGGCGGTGAAGAATACCTCAACAGCCGTCAGATTGAAACTCTTGTAACGTATCCTATGTTTAACGGCAGGGAAGTACAGCGTGCATATACGGCAAGTTCGGTGCTTTCGTCAATGGTAAATCAGGCGGACGGAAAACGTATTGCCGATAATTTCAAGACAAGCTTTGATTCCTTGATAAATATGGTTACTACCGATGTAACATCTGTTGATTATAAAAACAGACAGTATGCTATAAGAAATATGTTTGAAAACGGTACTTCAATTGCCAATTTTCTTGTAATGGATGGTGAAACTTCAAATGAAGATTTTATACCGTCAGAGTCATTTATTAATGATGTAAGAACAACATATTTTGAGGACTGATTAAATATGTATAAAAATATTTTTGATACACATTCACATTATACCGACAGTGCTTTTGATGTTGACCGTTTTGAATTGCTTGATTCAATGCAGGAAAAGGGCATTAAGTATATTATGCTTGCTTCAACCTGTACCGAAGATATACGTGAAAATGCCCTGCTTTCCGAAAAATATGACTATATATACACGTCGGCAGGTTTCCACCCCGAAAATATAGACAATCTGCCTGAAAATTATATTGATATAATAATGAGAGCAGTTTCGGAAAATAAAAAACTGAAAGCGATAGGTGAAATAGGTCTTGACTATCATTATGACGGTTTTGACCGTGAAAAGCAGATTGAGGTATTTGAAAAACAGATTGAACTTTCAAAAGAACTGAAACTACCCGCTATAGTACACAGCCGTGATGCTTCGGAAGATACTCTGAACATTCTGAAAAAATATCGTCCGCAGGGTGTTGTACACTGTTTCAGCGGTTCTGCGGAAACAGCAGCTGAAATAATAAAGCTTGGTATGTATATAGGATTTACGGGAGTACTTACATTCAAAAACGCAAAAAAGGCACTCCGTGCAATTGAGGCAGTTCCTCTTGACAGACTTCTTTTGGAGACTGACTGTCCTTATATGGCACCTGTTCCTTTCAGGGGAAAACGCTGTGACAGTTCAATGATTGCGTTTACTGCGGAAAAAGCTGCTGAAATAAAGGGAATATCAGTTCATGAAATTCTTGATATAACCTGTGAAAACGGAATCAGGTTTTACGGAATATAGTATGATTTATTTCGGACAAGGGTGATTTTTATGTATTATTGCTGTGGAATTACCGATAAAGGCGTAATGTCTCATAATGAGGACGCTTTTCTGATAGGCAGGAGCGTTCTTGATAACGGAACGTCCGAACAGAAACTTTACAGTTCATTCACGGTTGCGGTATCAGACGGTGTTTCCGGGGAAAATTCGGGGGAATTTGCTTCAAGAATGTGTCTTGAATATGTTCGTGACATGGACTTTTCCGGAAATTCAGATATCAGTGCTTCTCTTATGGAAATTCACCGCAGACTTATGGAGTACAGTATACAAAATCCCGATATGCATAATATGCAGGCAACGCTTTGCGGACTTATGTTTGACGACAACGGCAGTATAACGGCTTTTAATGTCGGTGATTCAAGACTTTACAGATTCAGGGGCGGAAGAATAAGACAGATTTCCCGTGACCAGTCATTAGTACAGCTTCTTTATGAGGAAGGTACTATAACTCTGGAACAGCGGAAAACCCACGCACGTCGGAATATTATTTTTCCCGTTTTCGGAAGTCTTACCGCTGTCCCTAAAATAGACCTCATTTCCATAGACGGCGGTATGCAGTACGGTGATATACTTCTGCTCTGTACGGACGGACTTTCTGACTATGTGTCCGCACTGGATATGGAAGAAATACTTGAAATGCCTAAAAGTCTGCCGAAACGTCTTGAACTTCTTGTTAAAAAGGCTCTTGAAAATAACTGCAATGATAATATTACGGTTATTGCAGTAGTTTACTATGATTTGTAAATAATAAAAATACCGCCTGAAAAGACGGTATTTTTTATTTTAATTTTGGATAATATCAGAAATCAAGGTCGCTGTGTGTTCCTGTTCTGAATAAAGACAAAACTAAGGTATTTTCATAAATTTTATATACTAAAAGCCAGTCGGGCTGAATATGGCACTCTCTTTAGCCATTCCAGTTTCCTGTTAGTGCATGGTCTTTATTTTTTTAAAATCTCTTTTGAAAGTATTGGTAACCTGCAATTTATATTTTTTATTCACTTTCCTGCTCCATTTAGTCCATGAATTCATGAAAACTGTTGTAACTTTTTGCATCGGGGTCATTGGCGAGCATATCACATTTAAGACGTGCAATCATATTTTCACCTGCGAACAATGTGAGAAATGCTTTTATTTTTTCTTTTGGAAGTGATTTGATTACATTTATTGCAAGTTATCTTGGACTCATAATTAAACCTTCTGTGATTATATTTATTCGTTTGCTCCCGTAACTATTCCGTTTAAGATGTCCTCATTCCACGAAAGATTTCCACGGTTGAATATTCCGAAACTTGACTCTCCCGATGATTTACCGTTGTCCCATACAAAGCACTTTATGCCGTTTGCCTTTGCGGAAGATATATAGTACTGATAATATTCTGCTCTTGTTGCGATGTCTGTAGCGTTCACACAGCCGAATTCTCCGATAATAACGGGTGTTCCCTTGTCAATGAATTTCTGTTTGAGTTCTGCAAACTTGTTTTCAAGTTCGGTTTTTCCCTCGTCGGTGAAGTCGCTGTCAATTCCCTCGGAGAATTTCCACGGTGCATAATAGTGAACCGAAACAATAATATTTTTGTCGTCGGGAATAATTATGTCATCAATTGCTACGGTTTCGGCAGATGCGGCATACGATGTTATAATGAGCGTTCTTTCGGAATTGTTTCCGCCTGAAGTACGGACTGTATTTATAAAGTCCTGTTCATACTTGTTTATAATGGCTCTTTCCTCGGGAGTACCGCCGCCCCATTCTTTTTCACTTTCAATTGTTCGTGGTTCGTTCATGCCCTCAAAAAGAAGTCTGTCGCCATAGTCTCTGAAACGTTCTGAAATCTGTTCCCATATGGCACAAAGTTTCTGACTGTCATTCTGATATTCTTCGTCAGTGGGATTGAACCATATATAGTCATCATGGTGCATATTAAGGATAACAAACATATCATTATTGTATGCGTAGTCAACCACTTCTTGTACACGGTCAAGCCATTCTGTTTGAATTACGTTTCCGTCCATATGTTCGTCCCACGTTACAGGAATACGTATTGCATTGAATCCTGCAATTTTAACGTCCTTAATCATTTCTTCAGTAGTTTTGAGGTTGCCCCATGAAGTTTCGGTTGAAAGACCTGTTTTGCTTGTATTGTAGCTGTCAAAAGTGTTTCCCAGATTCCAGCCTACATTTATAGCGTCTGCAATTTCCGACGGACTGCGGAATTTTTCTGTGCTTTCAGCGGACTTGTCAGGCGATACGGGGTCGTCCTTGTCGAGTTCCGAATTTTTGGCAGGAGCAGGAGAACTGCCGTTACCGAGACTGTATTTTACTTCTATTGAATCCAGAGTTGCCGAAGGTTGTTCACTCCACCAGTATCCGAGCATAATTTCACCATCTTCCGAAATAAGATTTTTTGCTTTCTGCGGTACGAACCACGTAAGCGAAATAGACGAGCTGTCTGTAAAAACAGACGTGTCGGGCGACTGATAAGAACCTGCTGACGATTCATATCCGAAAGCACCCGTGAATTTTCCGAAACCACCCGACGAGCTTATATTAAAGGTTACAGCCTGCGGAATGGTATTTTCAGGCATGAAATCAGAGGTTTTCACTTTTATTATGTTGTTTGCGTCATTATATCCGACACTTTGTCCGACTTCCTGTGTAACTGTTCCGTCAACAGATAAATCTTTTGTGCGTGTATAAGTGCAGGTTACATTTTCTATTTCAATACCCGAAGAATTTCCCCACCAGTAACCGAAAAGAACCTCACCACCTGCTGATATGCACTTGATTACGTCTTACGGAACGTCCCATTTTATTTCGCCTTAATTTCCCTGAGTTGATGCGGTGAAATCGGGGGAC
>CAMWGS010000158.1 GCA_947173865.1 uncultured Ruminococcus sp. | reverse complement strand
ATCTATAATACAGCTATATACAAGATACTCATATAACATTTTCTTGTCCCATTTGTTATTATTAAACGGCGGATTTTCTTTCAAGTATCTTTTATGTTCTTTATAATTCATTTTAAATTCCTTTCTGAATTTTCGTGTTTTAGTTTTCCGAAGTACCTTTGCTGATACTTCATGCGGAGATTATCTTTCCTGTAACTGTCATAGTGTGGTTTTTCACTGAAAAAAGCTTCCGACGGTGTGGCAGGTTTTTTTGAACAGTACTGACATGAAGGGTCACTGCAGACTTTTTCAAGCCATGTATCGCACGACAAACAGCACAAAACGTCAAATTTGTCATAATATAATGTATTGTTACCGTTGCAATTTGGACATACTGTATTTATTATTGTTCCTAACCTGTCTGCCTGCTTTGTTAATTTTCTTATTCTTTCTTTGTATTGCCTGTAACGTTTTCCGTTTTTCATTTTATCACCTTTAATTTATTGCTACTTTATTAAAGTATATCATTCATTAGTAAAAATGTCAATAAAAAAGCACTTCCGTTTTACCGAAAGTGCTGTATATTTATCTGACTAATGCAAAGTACGCAAGTACCAAAGCACCGAGAATAATTCTGTACCAGCCGAAAGCTTTGAAGTCGTGTTTTTTTATGTAGTCCATAAGGAACTTTATTACGAATATCGAAACTACAAAAGCTATAACCATACCTGTAACGAGTATCATAATCTGTTGACTTGTGAAACCGTCGTCGTATCTGATTATTTTGAGCAGGCTTGCACCGAACATTACAGGAACGGCAAGATAGAATGTAAATTCAGCCGCAACTGTTCTTGAAATGCCGATAAGCAAAGCACCGACTATTGTAGCACCCGAGCGTGAAGTACCTGGGAAAATTGCCGCTATAAGCTGAAATACACCTATTATAAGAGCCATTTTATAGGTTAGGTCGTCAAGTGTGTTTACTTTCGGTGTTCTTCCCTTGTTCCAGTTTTCGACGATTATAAACGCTATACCGAAAACTATAAGGGCAATGGCTACAGTCCACGGGTTATAGAAAAGTTCGTTGAATTTTTCGTCAAAAAGCAGTCCGATTACGGCAGCAGGTACACACGCCACAAGAACCTTGAACCACATCTGAAAAATATCAGTCTTGACATATGCACCGAAACCGTCTTTGCTCAGTGGGTGAGGGTTGTTATGCTTGCCGAACGGAAAAAGCTTTTTCCAGAAAATCAGCACAACTGCCATAATCGCACCGAGCTGAATCACAACGTCAAACATTTCCTTGAAATCGTCTGTTTCGTTAAGTTTCAGAAACTCGTCAACAAGTATAAGATGTCCTGTACTGCTTATGGGAAGCCATTCTGTTATACCCTCGACTATACCCAGTATTGCGGATTTAAGTATTTCAATAAAATCCATTGTAAAAAATCCTTTCTTTTGTTTTATAGCTGAAATTATACCATATTATAATATATATGTCAAGTTTGTGTTTGACATTCTGATTAATCTCTGCTATAATTATAAAAAAATAAAACGGAGGATTTGAATTGAAAAAATTACTGATATTATTAGGAAAAATAATTATAAAAGTTCTTCATCTGTTCCACAGGAATGCGGGCAATCTTCCCGGTATTATTCTATGGCACTTGTCGAAACAAAGATGCTGTTCGATTTTTAAAGTGGATTGTCCGATTATTGCGGTTACGGGAACAAACGGCAAGACTTCCGTCACAAACTGCATTGCACAGCTTTTTGAAAAAAGCGGTAAGAAAGTAATTATAAACCGTGAGGGAAATAACCTTGATACCGGTATATGCTCACTGTTACTCCGTCACTGTGATATGTCAGGAAACGTAAAGGCGGATTATCTTATTCTTGAAACGGACGAATCACACGTGCCTGTTGTATACTCACAGATGAGACTTGAAACTCTTGTTGTTCTCAACTTTTTCCGTGACCAGCTTGACCGTAACGGCGAAATGGAAACCCTTATTAAAAAAATAAACAGTTTTTGCAGGGCTTTTGACGGAAATCTTGTTCTGAACGGTGACGACCCCAACACTGCCCGTCTCGGACTTGCAAATCCAAAAAACGAAAGAAAAATAAGATATTTTAACGCCGAACGTTATAAATTTGCTACTGATAAGACTTTTGAAGCCTCTGAGGGACATTTCTGTCCGTTTTGCAGTGAACCGCTTGAATATGAATATTACCAGTATTCGCATATAGGAAAGTTTATCTGTAAAAAGTGCGGTTTCGGCGACTATGAGCCATACATTACAGCAAGTAATATTGACCTCGAGAAGCCTGTTTTCACTGCAAACCGTCATGAGTATTCACCGAAACTCAACAGTATTTACAATATATATAATATGACAGCAGTTGCCGCAGTTGGCAAACTTTACAGAATAAAGCCTGAGATTATAGAAGACGTTATTTCAAACTATACGGTAAATAACGGTCGTATGGAGAATTTTATGCTCGGTGACAGAAAAACCACTCTTAACCTTGCTAAAAATCCCGTCGGTGCAAATATGACACTGCGTGTAATGAATGAAATGAACGGCGACAAGGAATTATTGTTTGTCCTTAATGACAACGTTGCCGACGGTCTCGATGTTTCGTGGATATGGGACATAAATTTCAGTATATTTGAGCGTGTTACGAGAGTTGTGACTTCGGGTACAAGAGCGTATGACATTGCGGTAAGAATAAAATGCTCGGGATATGACCCGTCAAAAATTACAGTGTGTCCCGACCTCGACGAAGCTGTTGCGGAACTTGCACGCACTGAAGGCAGAAAGTTTGTTATAGCGAACTATACAGCCGTACAGCCAACAAGACAGGCTCTTAAACGCTATTCGGAGAACGGAGGAAAAAACAATGAGTAAAATAAAAATTCTCCATATGTACGCCGATATGCTTGACTTATACGGCGACAGCGGAAACATGGAAATTCTGAAATACCGCTGTAGCAAGCGTAATATAGAGTGTATTATAGACAAGTACTCTATAGGGGACGATATGCCGTATTTCCCCGAATATGACATGATATACATCGGAGGAGGTGCAGACCTCGAACAACAGCATATCTCCTCTGACCTTGTAAAATGCCGTGGCGGTATTAAAAAAGCTTACAAAAACGGTAGTTTCCTGTTTCTTATCTGCGGAGGATATCAGCTTATGGGAAAATATTACCGTGATGCCGACGGCAATGAAATAAAAGGTCTCGGACTGTTCGATTATTTCACTGTTGCACCGTCAAGCCGTAAAAAGCGTTGTATCGGAAATATCGTAGTAAATACCGAAATTACAGGGAATCCCGTCAAAGTAGTTGGATTTGAGAATCACGGCGGACAGACTCAGGGCGTAAAAACACCTTTCGGCTCTGTTCTGTACGGCAATGGCAACTGTTCAAAGAGCGATGCAGAGGGTTACTTTGAAAAGAACGTAATTGCAACTTATCTGCACGGTCCTATGCTTGCAAAAAATCCCGAAATTTCCGACTATATGATTAGCTATTGTATTAATCGTCGGTCTGATACTCACATAAAACTTACAAAGCTGAACGACAAACTTGAAAAGGATTGTCGCAGAGTTATGCTTGAAAGACTTCTGAATAAATAATAAAAAGGGACTTGTTAAAGTCCCTTGTTTTTATTTTGATTTGATGTGTTTTTCTATCTGACGTACTACAGGTGTAAGAATTGCCGCAACGGGAAATACAATCCAGCTTCTTCCCCAGTTGAACGTTATAAAGCTGTATGCAAGATAGCCTGCCGTTACAATAAGCCAGTAACTTCCTGTAATATTGCCGACATACTGCTTTTTCTTTGATTTATTTTCACGTGTGAAACCGTCCTCTTCCAGCAGTTTGGAAAAGCCTTTTTTTGTTGAGTTTGCTCTTACTATTAAAAATACTCCGCCTGCTATCATAAAAAACATAATACAGGTACCGAGAATATCGGCAGAGTCACTGTAATGTGTTGCCGAGTCCAGTATAGTCATAGGTATGAATGAAAGTATGCACAGTGCTACACCTATAATCAAATCTCTCGTGTGCATGGGTGAGAATTTAGACTGTTTTTCCCTTAACATTCCGTCAACACCGTAAGCAGTATCTATGCCCTCTTTTGTAAGGTAAGAGAAAGGCTTTTTCCTGCTTTTGCCGATATGAATAAACCGACTGCTGTGGCAATTATAAGAAACATCATAGACGTTCCGACAGAGTCCGCAAGTTCTGAATACATCTGACTGCTGAGCATGGTTACGGGAACAGGGGAAAGTATACACAGTGCCACACCTAAAGCCGTCTTGAATGCCGAACGCTCGTTGACAGCAAGAAATCTGTTGGCTTCTTCCATGGAAACACGAAAGAGTGGTTTGCTGTCTGTGACGGGTTCGGAAACTTCTTGAACAGGTTTTTCAAAATCGTCTTTTAATAAGTAGTCGGTGGATACTCCGAAAATCTGTGAGAGTTTAAGTATCTTGCTGAGTTCGGGGACAGACTGTGCCCCCTCCCACTTTGAAACTGACTGACGGCTCACGTCCATCTGTTCTGCAAGTTCGTCCTGAGACATTCCAGCCTTTTTTCTGAGTTCAATAATCTTGTCTGCGAGTATCATATAAATACCTCCGTTTGAATTTTTTACTGTAATCATTCTACCATACGCACACATTAAAAGCAATAAACCCGACTTGTCAATTTGTCAACCGACGGTTGCTTTTTGCGATTTTTCGGGGAAATTTACGGTTGTGTATGATTTTTGTCATTAAATGCGGACTTCCCCCATAGAATGTACTATATCAGAAACGGGAGGAAGTTATGTTTTTTAAAAACAGGTTGGTAAGAGATACTGTACTGCTTACTTTTATGCAGTTATTTCTTGATACGGCGGCACTTTTGTTAAATGTATTCATCACCAAGCAACTCGGTGCGGAAGCTATTGGTATTCTGTCACTTACGGGGTCGTTTTTGGGACTTGCGGGAATATTGTCAAACGGTAATGCTTTTTTGTGTACCAGTCGTCTTGTGTCGGAGGAAATGGGAAAGACAAATTCCAATCCTAACAAGATTCTTGCACACGGCATAAAACTATGCCTTATGCTGAGTGTTACGGTTTCGGCAGTAC
>CAMWGS010000157.1 GCA_947173865.1 uncultured Ruminococcus sp. | reverse complement strand
TCTGACAGGTGCATATATGAATATTCTTATTGTTTCTCAGTATGATGAAAATATAAACACTATTGAACAGCTTGTTAAAACCGAAACAGGCGGAAAAACCGTCATTGTTTCAAGCGGAAGTGAAGCACGCCGTATTATTTCAGACGACACAGAACCGAAACTCGTCATTATAAATACTCCTCTGCCTGACGAATTCGGTCAAGAACTTTCCGTTATGATTTCAGAAACCACCGACGCAGGAGTAATTCTCATATGCAGGAACGACATTGCAGAAGATATTTCGCATAGTGTAGCCGATTCGGGAATAGTTGTCGTTTCAAGACCGTTAAGCAATGAAATTTTCAAAGAAGCTATCCGCAAAACAGACCGTTCCGAAATTCACGGAATCAAAAGAGAAAATGTCGGTATTCTGACAAGAATAGACGAAATGAGACTTATTAACCGTGCGAAATGCACTTTAATGGAGTACCTGAAATTCACAGAACCGCAGGCTCACCGCTATATTGAAAAACAGGCAATGAACAACCGTCAGACACGCCGTGAAGTTGCCGACAAAATACTCAACACATACAAAAAATAAACCGCCCTGAATATTCAGGACGGTTTTTTATTATTCTTCATCTTCGCTGTCTGAACTTTCAAAATCCTCTATAGTGAGGTTTTCGTAGTCAAATTCAAGCAGTTCGTCACAATTCGGACAATTTATAGAACCCTCGTCAATCATGCCCTCGTCAAGCAGAATTGTATCTCCGCAGGTGGGACAGGTAATTTCATAAAGTTCGTCATCATCTTCGTCGAAATTGTATTCATCATCTTCGTCAAAATCTTCATCGTCGTCATCGCCGAAACAACCGCACTCACCACAACCAAAATCATCATCATCTTCGTCATAGAGTTCTTCTTCGATGTTTCCCAAATCCTCGTCAAGAATATCACAGAGTTCAGTGAGTTCGTCAACCTGTGACTGTAAATCGTCAACATAGAGAACAACTTCCTCAAGCAATTCGGACATCTGAGCAAGGATTTTTCCTTCCTTTGTGGAACAGTCAAGTTCAAGACCGTCCATAAGTCCCTTTAAATAGGACATTTTTTCAGTAAGCTTCATAAAATAGCCTCCTTATGAGACAGGCTTATGCTCTTGACATATATTCGCCTGTTCTTGTATCAATCTGAATCTTCTCACCCTCATTAATGAAAAGCGGAACTTTAACCTCTGCACCTGTTTCAACAGTTGCGGGCTTTGTAGCGTTTGTAGCCGTATCTCCCTTGAAACCAGGGTCGGTCTGAGTTACTACGAGTTCAACGAAGTTAGGCGGTTCAATACCGAAAACAGAACCCTTGTAAGAAAGAACCTTGCAAATCATTTCTTCCTTAACGAAACGGAAAGCGTCGCCGAGCTTGTCCTCACTAATCGGAATCTGTTCATAAGTCTCCATATCCATGAAGTAGTAAAGTTCACCGTCTGTATAGCTGTACTGCATATCCTTTCTTTCAACGAAAGCTGTAGGGAACTTTGCAGTAGGATTGAAAGAAGTTTCAACCACTGAACCTGTGATAACATTCTTGTACTTTGTTCTTACGAAAGCAGCACCCTTTCCTGGTTTTACGTGCTGGAACTCAATAACCTGAACAACCTGTCCGTCGAGTTCAAAAGTAACGCCGTTTCTGAAATCTCCTGCTGAAATCATTATTAAATACCTCCGTATTTTATCAATATTATATGTACTATTTTACCATATCTAAATAATTTTTGCAATACATGAAATCAAAATATTATAAAGATATTATATTTTTAGCATATTTCGTCAAATTATCACAGCCATTTTCAGTCAAAATGACAAAATCTTCTATACGTACGCAGAATTTCCCCTCAATATAAATACCAGGTTCTACAGTCACCACACTTCCCGATTCAAGAACAGAATCATAATTAGGTGAAGCGTTAGGCTTTTCGTGAATTTCAAGACCTACGCCGTGACCGAGAGAGTGACCGAAATTATCGCCGTAACCTGCCTTCTCGATAATGTCACGGGAAATTTTATCGAATTCTTTTCCCGTAATACCTGCACGGGCATTTTCAATACCTGCAAGCTGTGCTTCAAGAACTGTATTGTAAACTTTTTTCATTTCGTCGTCAGGCTCGCCGACACATATTGTGCGTGTCATATCACTGTGGTAACCGTTCCATACCGCACCGAAATCCATAAGCACAAATTCGCCGTTCTGTACTTTCTTATCGGACGGAACACCGTGAGGCATGGACGTATTAGAACCCGAAAGAACAATAGTCTCAAAAGACAAATCTTCCGCACCGTTCTGAAACATAAGCCTGTTGAGTTCCAGAGCAATTTCACGCTCCGTTCTGCCGACTTCTATAAACGGCATAAGCTCATCAAGTGACTTTTCCGCTATTTCCTGTGCCTTACGTATACACGCAATTTCTTCGTCGTCCTTAATCATACGCAGTCTGCCGACAGCAGTACTGAGAGCATCGGAATCGTCAATTTCAATATTTGGAAAAAAATGTTTATAGCTGTTAAGTGTTTTGACCGTCATTGTTTCGGACTCAATCGACATAGTATGTGCGTCATGCTTTTTCATAAGCTCCGTGAGCTGTGGTTTTATCTTGAAAAGTTCGATAACTTCCGCATTCTTTACGGTTGCCCGTGCCTTTTCTATATAGCGGAAATCTATAAGTAAATATGCCTTTTCAGGAAACGCAAGCACCACTCCTGCCGACGACTTCATACCCGTAAAATAACGCCTGTTTATATCGGACGTTATCAATGCACAATCCGTGTCGAGATGTTCAAAAAGCTTTTCAAATCTGTTCATTTCACATCTCCGAAAGTGCCTGAACCGCAAGATAGTAGCTTCCGAAACCGAAACCGCTTATACTTCCCTTGCAGACAGGTGCGATAACCGAATTTGCACGGAAAGCGTCCCTTGCGTAAACATTGCTTATATGAACCTCAATACACGGGATTTTTATAGCTGAAATAGCGTCACGTATAGCATAGCTGTAATGAGTGTAAGCACCTGCGTTTATAATAACACCGTCGAAATCCTTTCTTGCACTGTGAAGTTTGTCAATAATAGCACCCTCATGATTCGACTGAAAAATTTCACACTCCAGTCCCTGCTCTTTTGCACGGTCAATAATATTGCTGTTGAGTACTTCTATTCCCGAATTTCCGTAAACTCCCGGTTCACGTTCTCCGAGAAGATTAAGGTTGGGACCATGTATTACAAGAATTTTTTTAATCAATTCAAACTACTCCTTTATTTGAAATTTTTTAGGAAGAAAAGGTTTTTCAAGAGTGCGTTTTATCTTAAAAAACGTAGTTTTTTCGTGTTCTATCGGAGCAGTGTACAGCATTTTTATGCCATAGAGATTAGCACCGAGAACGTCCGTAAAAATCTGGTCGCCGACTGCCGCTATATTTTCAAGAGGAAGTCTGATTTTTCCGACTGCCTCTTTAAAACCTTTTGAAAGCGGTTTTTTTCCCTCGCAGACATAATCAATACCGAGCATATCGGCAAACGGCTTTACTCTCGGTGGGTGATTGTTTGACACAATAACAAGTTTTATTTTACTCTTTTTCATCAGATTCACCCATTCGGGAACACATTCGGCAGGCAAAGGATTATCATGTGTTGTCAGTGTGTTGTCAACGTCAAGAATAAGACCCTTCACACCCAGTTTTTCAAGAAATTCAGGTGTTATATCAGTAACTTTCCTGAAATACGCAGTTGATTTGAAAAGCATATTTACCTCCTGTTGTTTTTTGTCGGAATTTGTCGCATAAAGGAAAAAGCGAGCCTTAAAGCCCGCTTTTATCAACTTTAATTAGCTACCGCAAGATTAATACTTACGTTTACGAGCTGCCTCAGACTTCTTCTTACGCTTTACTGAAGGCTTTTCGTAATGTTCTCTCTTACGAACTTCAGCTATAACGCCGTCCTTGGCACATGACCTCTTAAATCTCTTAAGAGCTGTATCCAGAGACTCGTTTTTGCCAACACGAACTTCTGCCACTTATTTTCCCTCCCTTATTCAGAGGTTACACCGAGTAAACTACGGTGCATCTATACTAATCACTCATAAAAGAGTGTCAGTCAGCCTATACCTCGAAAAAACAGCAGATACAAAAGCTAAATCATAAACAATATAATAATAGTTTACCACATTTTTTCAGAATTGTCAAGCTTTTTTTCTGTAATTTTAAAATTCGTTATTTTGCTACAATATTAACAAGTTTATTTGGTACATATATCTGTTTTATTATGTTCTTGCCGTCAATAGTTTCCTTGACCTTTTCGTCAGCAAGAGCCATAGCAATTACAGAATCCTTATCGGAATCGGGTGCAATGTTCAGTTTTGCCTTAAGTTTTCCGTTTACCTGCACTACAATTTCAATAATCTCGTCAACACAGAATTTTTCGTCGTACTTAATCCATTCCTGTTCACTGAGGATTTTTCCTGTAATGGTGTTGTAGATTTCTTCTGTAATGTGAGGAGCGAACGGGTTGAGCATTACACAGAGTGAAGCAAGTTCAGCCTTGTTTATCGAACCCACTGCATATATGTCATTAAGGAGTGTCATCATAGCGGCAATGGCAGTATTGAACTTCATAGCCTCGATGTCGTCAGTGACTTTTTTGATGGTTTTGTGGAAATTGGAACGGAGCTTATCGGAGTAATCGTCACCGTCGGTGAGAATGTCCTGAAGTCCCCAGACTCTGTCAATGAACCTCTTACAGCCATTTATTCCGTTTACACTCCACGGAGCTGCCTTTTCATAGTCACCCATAAAGAGTACATACAGACGGAGAACATCCGCACCGAAATCTTCAACAACGTCATTCGGGTCAATTACGTTTCCTCTTGTCTTACTCATTTTTTCGCCGTCAGGTCCGAGAATAAGACCCTGAGCAGTTCTCTTTGCATAAGGTTCGTCAGTCGGAACAAGACCGAGGTCATAAAGGAATTTATGCCAGAATCTTGAGTAAATCATATGACGGGTAACGTGTTCCATACCACCGTTGTACCAGTCAACAGGCATCCAGTATTCAAGAGCTTTCTGAGATGCAAATTCATTGTCATTGTTCGGGTCACAGTAGCGGAGGAAGTACCACGACGAACCTGCCCACTGTGGCATTGTGT
>CAMWGS010000156.1 GCA_947173865.1 uncultured Ruminococcus sp. | reverse complement strand
GAAAGGTATTGAAAACGTGTTTTTTGAACTGACCGACGAAAGCAGTTATGAAAAGCTCAGACGGGTGAAATTTATTTCCATTGACAGTAAAGTTTCCGAAAATATTGACAGATTCATGAACGGCTGTCAGAACTGTAAAAACAAAAAATAATTCAGAAAGGAGCGATTTGAAGTGCCTATCAGAATTTCTTCCGAGCTTCCGGCATTCAAAACGCTTGGAGAAGAAAATATATTCGTAATGTCAAAGGAACGGGCGGAACATCAGGATATCCGACCGCTTAAAGTTGTCATTATAAATATAATGCCAAAAAAAATCGAAACGGAAAGCCAGCTGATGAGACTCCTAAGTAATACGCCTATTCAGGTTGATATTGACCTGATTCAGATGGCTTCACACGTTTCAAAAAATACCTCACAGAATCATCTTGAGGCATTTTACAAGACTTTTGACGAAATCAGAAACAACCGTTACGACGGAATGATTGTGACGGGAGCACCCGTCGAGCTTCTTGAATATGAGCAGGTTGACTACTGGAACGAAATAACGCAGATTATGGAGTGGTCAAAAACCCATGTTTTTTCGTCGCTGTATATATGTTGGGCGGCACAGGCAGGGCTTTATTATCATTTCGGTGTGCCGAAATACACACTTGATAAAAAAATGTTCGGGATTTTTCCGCACAGGGCGGAGGTCGGAAAATGTCAGATTTTAAGGGGATTTGACGATATTTTTCTTGTACCTCATTCGAGAAATACGGAAATAAGACGTGAGGATATTGAAAAAATTTCACAGCTTGAAATACTTACTTCGTCCGAAATTTCGGGCGTTCATATCGTTGCAAACAAAAACGGCAGACAGTATTTTATTACAGGTCATTCGGAATACGACAGGGATACCATAGCAAACGAATATTTCCGTGACGTTGAAAAGGGTATTGACATTCAGATTCCATACAATTATTTCCCTGACGACAACCCCGAAAACATACCTGTCTTTTCGTGGAGATGCACCGCAAATCTTATGTTTTCAAACTGGCTGAACTACTGCGTATATCAGAAAACGCCGTATAATCTTGATGAACTGGCAGTCCGTAACTGGAACTGGCAGGCAAGTCTTTAAGGAGTTAAAATGAACAAAGATTTTTATTATAATGATGTAAATGATACGGACGGTCTGCCTAATTCCTTTAAAACAGGGCTTGCGGCAGCGTCGTTTGTCATAAGCCTGATTAATCTGGTGTTCTGTGCATGTATGGGCAGTTTTGTCACTGCACCCATTTCGATAATTCTCGGTGTGGTTTCACTTGCAACGCACAGGGGTGGAAAGGTTTTTGCCATACTTGGCATAGTAATATCTGTAATTTCGGCGGTTTTATTCGGATTTTATATGTACGTTATCGTTAAAGTCGCACCTGATTTCGTCTATTTTCATCGGAACAGCACGGAAATTATTTCCGCTTATGAGGCGGACGGCACAATTCCCGAACAGTTTGAAAAGTACCGCAGTTCAGATTATGACAAGTACTGGAATGCAATGGGCTGTACGGATTTTGATGGATTCTTCAGAATATGGATTGATACTTATAAAAGAAGATACGGTTATAATGCCCCGTCAGTTCCCGACAATTCGGAAAGTCCGTCATCTGTTCCCGAAACACCGAGAGACAACAGGGAAGAACTTGTTGACCTTAGTTATACCAGAGCAATTTCAGGTATGAAGTTCCTTAAAACCGCATAGATAATTAAAATCCCCGAAACTGCCGTGTAGAAAATACGGCTTTCGGGGATTAGTTTTATTTTTCTGCCGTAAAGACTGAAAATGTTCTGAATCCACATCAGAGCAAGAATAATCATTCCCGAAAAAACAATGAAGTTCTGACGTATGGCGAGAAGAAAATGACCATGAAAAATGGCTTTTATACATCTTGTTCCGCCACAGCCTATGCAGTATATTCCCGTAAACAGTCTTATCGGACACGGAACGGAAAATTTTCCGAGAAAGTTCAGGAGCAGGTATAAAAAAGGTATTATGACTATCGGTGCAAGGACTATGGCGAGACGGTTTGTATCTTTTTTCATTTTATCATTCCTTAAAAATTTTATTCATAAATTCCTCGGTGGAATAAAAACCGCTTCTGTTATAGCGGTTAATGCCGTAAAGACATTCAGGATTTCTTGTGATATAGTTTGGTCTTTCACTGCACGTCAGCGTGATTGTGAAGCCGAGTTCACGCATTACAGGCAGTGACTCTTTACTTATAAACCCGAACGGATAGGCAAAAACAACGGGAAGTGTGCCTGTGTGTTCACGGATTTCAGACTGTAGACTGTTTAGGTCATATGTAAGTGCCGAAATATATTCTTCTTCACTTTCAGACGGATTTTTTGAACAGCCCTTGCGGTCACCTTTAAATGAATGCATATTGTATGTATGGTTTCCGATTTCCACACGACCAGAAGCAATAAGATGGTTTATGTCGTCCCATGTAAGATATGAGTATGATGGAATATGTGGGTCATTTTCGGCGTTTACGTCGGTATACTGTCCGACTACCGAAACTATAGCGTGCATATCGTACTTTTCAAGAAGCGGAAGAACGTCGGAAAGATTGTTGTAACAGCCGTCATCAAAAGTAATCATAACGGGTTTGTCGGGGAGATTGCCTCTGTCGTTTACATAGTCTGTAAGCTGTTGGGAAGTAACGGAAGTATAGCCGTTTTTTGCAAGCCATGCAAGGTCGTTTTCAAACTGAACGGGAGTGACTATATATTCCTCGGGACTACCGTCGAAAACGCTGTGATACATTATTACGGGCAGAAATACGGATTTTTCACTGTTTACGTCTGCTGAAGAACTTAAAAGTTTTTTCCCCGTGAAGAAAAACAGCGAACATATCGAAAACACAAGTATATCAAGAAGAATAAGACCGAAAAAGTGTCTTGCACTTCTACATTCGTACATACTGGAATCACCTCATTCAATAATATGCGTTTTTTCGGTTCATAATGCATAATTCTTAATTATTAACTGAAAAGAAATATTTTCGGACAAACAGGAATATAATTTGTTTAAACGGAAATAATATTGAGGTGAGTGTATGACACGTCATAAGAGGAGAAAAATAGCAGGTACGCTGAAACTGTGCATACTTCTTGCACTTCCTGCGGTTACAGCAGTTTCTGCAAAGCAGATACCGAAGATTAAAAGCTTTTTTGACCGTATGGGCAGTATCAGCATTGACGAAAACAGCAAGATGGTTTCTGAAATCAGTCCCGAATACAGTACAACGACTACCAAAACCGAAAATTTAAATGACAGGGTTATTTTGTCTGAGGGTTACGGGGTAAGTGAGGAGACGGAAGAAAGTACAGAGATTCTTACCGAAACGGAAAACCCTCTTGAAACAGTTGCGGAAAATGCAGGTGACAAGCCGTATCCGTCTGAAGATTCGTGGACGGCAGGGGGAGCAATAGTACGCACTACTTACGGAGAATACAGCGGAAATTCATTCTTTAATCTCGACAACGGCGGACAGGTAAACAATCAGACATCAATCCCGAATGAAACTCTTGTTTCCGAGAGCCGTTGCGGTGCTGATTTCACTGTTGAAGATACAGACGAGCCTCTTGTACTTATTTATCACACTCATACAACAGAGAGTTTTGAACCGTATGTCCGTGATTTCTATGACGCAAACTTCAATTACCGCACTACCGACGAAACAAAAAACATGGTAATGGTCGGTGACGCTATACAGGCAGAACTTGAGGCACAGGGGATAGGTGTTGTCCATGCACGGACAATCCATGATTATCCGTCGTATAACGGTTCTTACGACAGGAGCAGGGAAACTATTTTACCGATTCTTGAGGAATATCCGAGTATAAAAGTGGTTCTCGACATTCACAGGGACGCAGTTTCGGGTGAGGGTGTCGCTTATCAGCCCTTTGTTGAAATAGACGGAAAGGAAGCCTCTCAGATTATGATTATATCAGGGTGTGACGACGGTACTCTTGGTATGCCTGACTTTATGAAAAACTTTCATTTTGCCTGTCGTTTGCAGGAACGTCTTGAAAATGACTATGCTGGTTTTACAAGACCTATACTTTTTGACTACAGAAAATACAATCAGGATTTGACAACTGGTAGTCTGCTTATTGAAGTTGGTTCTCACGGAAACACACTGGAGCAGTCACAGTATGCGGGACAGCTTATAGGCAGTTCGCTCGGCAGACTGCTCAATTCCATGAAAGAGGGAAACTGATGAGTAAAATAATGAAAAAAAAAGCAGTCAGAATGATATTTGCATATCTTCTCCTGACTGCCGGTTCTTATATGTTTCTGAAATCTTGCTGTAACTCATATAATCGTCTTTCAGCAGAAAGAATCACACCCGCAAGTCTCGTTATAAACGGAGAAACAGCTTCTGTCAGCGTTCTTGAACATGAGTTCCGTTTCAGTACTGATATAATATCGCCTGAAAGCAAAATTTACTATACGGCTTATCTGCTTGCCCCCGATGACGTGAGACTAATTGCATATCTTATTTCGCTGTCCGATAAGATGTGACTGCATATTGTAGTAAAATTTATTGAGTTCTCCCGAATAGATAAGAGTTGCATTCGGAAAACTCCGGAAATCATCGGGCTTGTAAAGACAGAACGGTTTTTCAAGATGTATGCCGATTTTGTCCATAGTGTATGCGACAAACTGCGAACATACAAAGCTTTTTTTTCTTTTCCATTCTATATTGAGGTAAACCGCAATAAGTCCGAGAACATTGTATGAATATATATTCCTGTTCTGCGAAAAATGATTAATCACACGGTTATACATTTCCTTCTGTTCCTTTGTCACGGGAATTCGATATATTTCACATGGTATAAAGCCGTATTGTCCGAAAGTTCCCTCACCGACGATTTCCTTGTTGAATGTGGCAGGCAACGGAAAGGGTGTATATGTACGGCAGAAACTGTACATTTCAGAAAGCGTTATATCTCCTGAAAGAGAAACGTGATTGTAAGGTTTTCGGGTGAAAAATCTGAAAAATCTTGCTGGTTGTGTGCCTGTCTGAGACATTATCAAATAGATGTATTCCTCCAAAACGTCCCCTCCTAAAAATTTTCTTATATAATTATATCATAAACACTTGCAAATTACAAGGCTTTGTGATATAATATTTATTGTAAGAG